>NZ_JBWJVP010000013.1:5000-27354 GCF_056339915.1 Blautia sp. ZXY-1-B12
GAAGACAGAAATCCGCAGTCCACCTGCCCATGTATGATCCAGTCTCTGATCTCATCATAATTTCCATCAAAGATCTGCACCTCAACCTGTGGATAATTTCTGTTAAAATAATGGATCACTTCCGGCATCCACATTGCAGTTACACTGGAAAAGCTTCCTATTCTGAGTTTTCCTTCTATTTTATGATTAATATTAAAAGCAGCCTGTCTAAGTTTATCTTTCTGATTTGTCATCTCCTGTATATAAGGCATCAGCATTCTTCCATTATCCGTCAGAGTTACACCTTTTTTAGCTCTTGCAAATAACTGTACTCCCAGTTCCTCCTCAAATCCGGCCATCATTTGACTGATTCCCGATTGTGTATAGTTTAGCGCCTCTGCTGCTTTCGAAAAACTTCCAGTCTCACATACCTTCAAAAAAATTTCATATCTGTCTCTGATTTCCTTCATTTACGATCCTTACTTCTTGTCTGTTTTTATCCATTACTTTTTTTAATGTATACTAGCAAAAACATTCATTTTACTTATATATTAACATATGTTATCGTACTTATGCAAACATAAATCATACAGGAGATTATCTATTATGGAAAGGAAATCAAATCATTTTTCAGGACAGCTCGGGTTTGTCCTTGCCGCAGCCGGCAGTGCTGTAGGAGTAGGCAATTTATGGAGATTCCCATATCTTGCAGCTAAAGATGGAGGCGGTCTGTTTTTAATCATTTATTTTATACTTGTACTTACATTTGGATTTACCCTGCTTACATCTGATATCGCAATCGGCCGCCGCACTCAGAAAAGTGCGATCGGTGCTTATGCTGAAATGAAGCCCAAGTGGAAATTCTTAGGCATTCTGACTTTTCTTGTACCTGTTCTTATTATGACTTATTACGCAGTGATCGGTGGATGGATCACCAAATATGCTGTAGTCTACCTGACAGGACAGGCAAAGGCTGCTGCAGCAGATGATTATTTTACTTCTTTTATCACATCCTCCACCTCACCTGTTATTTTTGCACTTATTTTCATGGGTGTAACTGCATTTATTGTATACAATGGTGTGCAGGATGGTATTGAAAAAGTATCCAAATGGATGATGCCGGTTCTTCTGGTACTCGTTGTCATCATCTCCATTTATTCCCTGACTCTGAAACATACAGATTCTTCCGGCCAGGTACATACCGGGATCCAGGGATTTCTTTATTACCTGACCCCAAATCTTGAGGGGCTTACTGTACAGCGATTTTTACAGATTTTACTGGATGCAATGAGTCAGCTGTTCTTCTCTCTCAGCGTGTCCATGGGAATCATGATCACCTACGGTTCTTATGTAAAACCTGATGTTAACTTAAACAAGGCTGTTAATCAGATTGAAATTTTTGACACAGGAGTGGCATTTCTTGCAGGTGCCATGATCATCCCTGCTGTATTCGTATTTTCCGGAACAGAAGGAATGGGAGCCGGTCCAAGCCTTATGTTTGTTTCTCTCCCAAAAGTCTTTGCAGCCATGGGAAAAGCAGGCATATTTGTAGGAATCCTCTTTTTCGTAACTGCTATTTTTGCAACACTGTCATCCTGCATCTCTGTGTTGGAATCCATCGTTGCAAACTGTATGGAAATCTTCCACACAGGCAGAAAAAAAACTGTTTCTGTTTTATCTGCAGTTTATCTTGCTGCTTCTGCGATCATTGCTTTGGGATACAGCATTTTCTATGTAGAAGTGGAACTGCCCAATGGCTCTACAGGACAGCTGCTTGATATTATGGATTACATCAGCAACAGTGTTATGATGCCATTTATCGCATTACTTTCCACCATCCTGATCGGATGGGTTATGACACCTGATTATGTCATTGATGAAATGGAACGAAACGGCAGCAGATTCCGCAGAAAAAAACTTTATCGAATCATGATCCGCTATGTTGCGCCGGTTATGATGTTTATCCTGTTTTTACAGTCAACAGGAGTTCTCTCATAAGCAAAAACTTAATATAACAAAAAAGGAATCTGTTTTCCTGGAAAAGTTTTGAAATAAATACCAGTAAAAACAGATTTCTTTTTTATTCAATCACTGACACTCATAAAAACAAATGAATTTATATGCCTGACCCCTGCAAAAATTCCTGCACTGCGCAAAGCGATCCCAGAATCTCTTCTGCGAGGGACTTCATCTCCTCCGTCACCTCCATCAGATCCGGCACCATGATCGGATGCATCCCTGCTGCATAAGCCGCCCTGATTCCATTATGAGAATCCTCAATCACATAACAATTCTCCGGTCTGGTCCCCAGTCGTCTGCAAGCCTCCAGAAAAATATCCGGTTCCGGCTTACTCCGTTCCACCATATCTCCCCCGACAATCTGATCAAAATATCCCAGCAGCCCGCCATCTGAAATCTCCGAACGCACCAGTACCTCCCGGGTAGAACTGGCAAGCCCAATCTTAAATCCCCTCATCTTCAGATATTTCAAAAGCTCCTCAACCCCCGGCTTCTTTGCCAGTTTGCCTCCGGAAGCATGACTGAAAAACACCTCTGCCATCTCCGCTTTATATTCCTCATACGGAAAATCTTCACCATAATGCTTCAGAAAAACCCCTTTACTTACAACACTGTTTGTTCCCAGACACTCATGACATGCCGCCTCAACTCCTGCGATTCCATGACGTTCTGCCACTTCTTTCCACGCTTGAAGCACAAGAATCTCTGAATCAAAAATCACTCCATCCATATCAAATATCACTGTATCAATCCCACTCGCCATAACTTTTGATCCTTTCCTCTTTCTCTCTGTCAGCAGACTTTCTCAGGCAAAAATATCTTTGACGACAGTCTGATCGACTTATTCAAACCATATATAAGCCAGTAGTCTGACAATCTATTTTTTCATAATATAACCAATCGCATCACGAATCTGCGACACATAAACCAAGTTGATCCCTTCCACTTTTCCAACAGAAGACCTACACACTTCCGGAAGCACAACTGTTCCAAATCCCAGTTTTTTCGCCTCCTGCACACGCTGGCCTGCCATATTCACTGCGCGGATTTCACCACTCAGACCAACCTCGCCAAATACCATCACATTATCAGGAATCACAATATCCTTCGCACTGGAAACAATCGCCAGACAGATCCCAAGGTCAATTGCCGGCTCTGTCATCTTCATTCCCCCTGCAATATTGACATAAGCATCCGATGCAGCCAGACGGAGTCCTACTTTCTTCTCAAGCACAGCCATAAGGAGATTCACTCTGTTAAAATCAGTTCCTACCGCTGTCCGCCTCGGAATACCGAAATTACTCTGGCACACAAGTGCCTGGATTTCAACCAGAATCGGCCGGGTTCCTTCCATAGAACACGCCACAACAGAACCCGACGCATCCTCCGGTCTGCCATTCAGCATATATTCCGACGGATTCTTCACCTCCTCAAGACCTGTATTACACATTTCAAAAACACCAATCTCATTCGTAGATCCAAAACGATTCTTCACCGCACGCAGGATACGATAAGAAGCATGCCGGTCGCCTTCAAAATAAAGCACCGTATCCACCATATGTTCCAGAACCCTCGGACCTGCCACATTTCCTTCTTTCGTCACATGACCTACAATAAAAATGGACACCCCCATTCCCTTTGCGATCTGCATAAGGATATTGGTAGATTCTCTCACCTGAGAGACACTTCCCGGTGCCGAACTTACATCTTCGTGAAACATAGTCTGAATGGAGTCGATCACAACCACATCCGGTTTTCTGCGCTCGATCACCTCACGTATCACTTCCAGGTTCGTCTCACATAAAAGCTGCATCTTATCCGTAAACTGCCCGATACGATTAGCTCTCAGCTTAATTTGTCTCAGAGATTCCTCGCCTGAAATATAAAGAACCGAAACCTGCTTCTCTGCCAGATTCCTGCACACCTGTAAAAGCAGCGTTGATTTTCCGATTCCCGGATCTCCTCCCACTAAAACAAGGGAGCCGGGGACGATACCGCCGCCCAGCACCCTGTCAAGTTCACCAATCTGAGTTGTCTGCCGTTCATCTTCTGACAGGCTAATGTCTTTAAGGATCACCGGTTCCTGCCTTTTTTCTGATGATTTCATTACTCCAGAAGAGGATGGCTTCTTTGTGGAAACTGTCTCTTCCACAAAGGTGTTCCAGGACTTGCATCCCGGGCACTGCCCCATCCATTTTGCGGATTCATATCCGCACTCCTGGCAAAAATATACCGTCTTTTTATTTTTCAGCATTTTACAATCTTTACTTCTACTCTTGCAGCATTGCCAAGTTCCACGCTAAAGGAAAGTTTACCGCCCAGGTTTGTTTTCATCTTACCTGTGCTTGCCTGTTCAATAAATACTTCATATTCTGTATCCGGCTCCATCTCCACTGTGATCTGTGCATCTTCCGGTCCCTCTACATGGAAATCCATCTGAGCTTCACTCTGTGTAAGATTAAATACTGCTGTTCCCGGAACTGATTCGTAAACGAACATTCCGTTTCTCTCGAGCTTGGTAATCTCCTTAAAAGTTTTTACTTTATACATATCGCCCTGATGCTGATAGTCTGATAATTTAGACTTCTGTGCAAGCTCATAGTCACCAAAGCTGATTGCTCCATTCTCTTCTGTACGGATTAATTCTTTTACTACTGCCATTTCCTATGTCCTCCTAAGACTCTTTTGTTTGCCGCTCCACCGGTTCATCTGCCGATGCCGTACAGTTTTTCACTATCTCTGTACTTTTCCGACATTTTATGTGCTTATTATATAATACATTCACTTTTTTGACCAGTATCTCACTGATTTTTTTATACTAATTTCACAATTTCTGTGAATCATGTGAGTCCTCTGCTTTAATTGTAAATATCTGTCTGCTCAGAGATTTCTACTGTTTTTTCACTTCAAATGCAATCTCGTTTTTATGAAGTTTCACCTGTACACTATCTCCACGTTTTACTCTGCCTTCCAGAATCTCGTTTGCAAGCGCATCTTCTATCTTACTCTGAATTGCACGACGCAGCGGTCTGGCACCATATTTATTATCAGAACCTTTTTCTGCAATAAAATCTTTCACAGCATTTGTCACTGTAAGATGAATTTCCATCTGTTCTGCGCATCGTTTCTCCAGTGTTTTAAGAAGCAATGTCACAATTTTCCGGATATCTTCTTTATTCAGCACATGGAACACCATGATATCGTCAATTCGGTTCAGGAACTCCGGTTTGAAAATCCGGCGCACTTCTTCCATCACACCGCCTTTCATTCGTTCATAGTCTTTCTTCTCATCATTATCAGACATGAATCCCAGACGTTTCGGTTCCATAATCGCCTGTGCCCCTGCGTTGGAAGTCATAATAATAATCGTCTGTTTGAAGTCGACTTTTCTTCCCTGTGCATCTGTAATATGACCGTCATCCAGCACCTGTAAAAGTATATTAAACACATCCGGATGTGCCTTCTCAATCTCATCAAAAAGCAATACACTGTACGGATTTCTGCGGACCTTCTCACTGAGCTGGCCGCCTTCTTCATATCCTACATATCCCGGAGGAGAACCGATCAGCTTGGAAACACTGTGTTTCTCCATATATTCGGACATATCTACACGAATCATCGCCTGTTCACTTCCAAAGACAGCTTCTGCCAGAGCCTTGGAAAGTTCTGTCTTACCAACACCTGTAGGTCCAAGGAAAAGGAAAGAACCAATGGGACGGTTCGGATCTTTAAGTCCTACTCTTCCCCGTTTCACTGCCTGCGCAACAGCTTTTACTGCCTCATTCTGTCCGATCACACGTTTATGAAGTTCTTTCTCCAGACGAGCAAGACGTTTGGTTTCTCCCTCTGTCAGTTTCTGAAGAGGAATCTTTGTCCAGTCAGAAATCGTCTCTGCAACAGCAGCTTCATCTACAACAAGTTTCTTCCTCTTATTTCTACGTTCAGTCTTAATGCGGATTTTCTCCATTTCGGCTTCCACTTCATTTTGGCGTACCTGTGCTTTTTTTGCGCGTTCAATATCTACAGTCTTAACTGCCTGTTCTTTCTCCTCACGAAGTTCATTCAGTTCCAGTTCATATTGTTCCATTTCAGGTGCTGACTGATAACCCGCAAGCTGAACCTTTGATGCTGCTTCATCAATAATATCAATTGCCTTATCCGGAAGGAAACGGTCATTGATATATCTTTGTGACATTTTTACTGCTGCCTCAAGTGCCTCATCTTCAATCTTTACCCCATGATGTTTCTCATAATATGGACGCAGACCTTTAAGGATCTCAACAGTCTCCTCTGAAGATGGTTCTTCCACTGTCACAGGCTGGAATCTTCGTTCCAGTGCTGCGTCTTTTTCAATATATTTACGGTATTCCTCCAGAGTAGTCGCGCCGATAAGCTGAATCTCACCTCTGGAAAGAGAAGGTTTCAGAATATTAGAAGCATCCAGTGCTCCCTCCGCTCCACCTGCTCCGATGATGGTATGGATTTCATCAATGAACAGCAGAATTCCCTGATGTTCTTTTACTTCCTGGATCACATTCTTAATGCGTTCCTCAAATTCACCTCTGTATTTGCTTCCCGCAACCATGCCGGAAAGATCTAACACAACAAGACGCTTATCCTTCACTGTATCCGGAACCATTCCCATAACGATGCGCTGTGCAAGTCCCTCTACAATGGCAGTCTTACCTACTCCGGGTTCCCCTGTCAGACACGGATTATTCTTCGTACGTCTGCTCAGAATCTGGATCAGTCTGGTAATTTCTTTATCACGCCCTATCACAGGATCCAGTTTTCCCTCTGCTGCAAGCTGTGTCAGGTCACGACTGTACTGATCCAGCGTAGGGGTACTGGTCACTTTTTTGTTTCCCGCATTCCTTGCGTACTGAAATTCCTCTGCAATGGTATCATTGTCAAATCCCATAGCTGTCAGGATAGCCACAAACAACTTCTGGATATTTACTCCCATTGTAAAAAGCAGTCTGGTCGCTACGCAGTCTGTCTCTTTCAGAAGCGAAAGCAACAGGTGCTCTGTTCCACAAAGACATTCCATACTCTCAGCATCTTCCTTCGCCTGTTCAATGATCCTTCTTGCTCTCGGGCTGTACTGGGGATCTTTTGTTTCTGCTGCCGCAGTATTGCCCTGAACCGGTGTAACCAGGCTGCTGATAAGTTCCCTGAGTTTTTCTTCTTCTACGTTAAATTCCTGCAGCACTTTTCCCGCAGTGCCTTCAGGTTCTTTCAAAAGACCTGCAAGAAGATGCTCTGTTCCGATATATCCATGTCCACAGGATTTCGCAATTGTCGTTGCCAATTTGAGGGCATTCTCTGCCTGTCTGGTAAATTGTCTCTCCATGTCCTCTCCTATCTGTTTTCATCATATTCGTCAAAAATCTCATCAATAAGCTGATGTACTTCCTCTCTGCTTACGCTCTTGCAACATCCTTTCGCAAGCGCCACCATGAGATTCTGTTTCAGTTCTTCCAATGCTTTCCGTTTATTTACATCAATAGAAATCACTGCACCACGTCTGCGGTCGATAGTGACAAATCCCTCCTGTCGCAGCAGTGAATATGCTTTATTTACTGTATGCATATTTATCCCAACTGTATCTGCAAGCTGTCTCACTGATGGCAGTGTATCTCCCTCCTGCAGTCTTGACGTAGCAATCCCCATGATGATCTGATTGGTCAGCTGGATGTAAATGGCTTCATCACTGCTGAAATCTATTTCTATCATCATACGTTTTCTTCTCCTTTTTGTGTTACACATATCCTAGCACAAACCAACATTTTTTGCAACAGAAAGACGTATTGCTGTATTATTTTTCAAAACAAAAAGGGGTGTACTGCCATGTTCTCACACAGCATGCACACCCTTTATCTTCTTTCTGTCAACTGAATTTCATCTACATGACTTGATTATTTTAAGCCAATGATCTTATTGAGCTGTTCTCTGTTCAGAACAAGGTTAAAGCCTAATGGATTAACTGCATAAGCCATTGCCTTATCGATTAACAGCTCCGGAAGTTTTGCAAACGGTACTTTCGCAATACGCAGCTTCTGACCTTTTGTAAACTTCTCAAGTTCCATAACGTCTGTAAATACAGGCTGGAGAATTTCTTCTTTTTTATTTTTGAGATACGGAATATTGATCTTCTTAGGATCTTCAGGATCTACATTCATAGCAACCAGATATTCGGATTTCTTCAGGTTTACGATCAGTTCTTCCTCAAGCTCACGAAGATTTCCATGCTGATCCTTCTCTACCGGACGGCGGAGTTCCTGCATAAAGTAAATGCCGGAAAGCTCCAGTGTAGGATTCAGAAGCGGTCTCTTAGCCGGCTCAATCTTGCTCATATCTGCCTGTTTTGCAATATCAGGAAGATCAATCTCAATCTTATCTTCACCATCTACCCATACAACTGTATTTACGCCAATTGCATAGAAAGTTCCATATAATCTGGGATAATCCTTCTTGGTAAATTTCATACCCATAAGAAGAACCTTTTCTTCCAGCATTTTTTTGCCGAATTCTTTGATTCCTTCTTCTGTGGAAAAAATCCATGCCTGGTCATTAAATGTCTCTTCATCACATTTCACATACGGAAGCTTTGTAGCCTGTGAATATGCCACAAAAATCTCCTCTCTGGTCTGTAATTCTTTGATTGCTTCTTCTTTGCTGATTCCCATGCTCTTATCCTCTCTGTCTCATTTCTTTTATGATCTTCTGTATTTTCTTATCTACATAATTTCTGTTCATAAATTTTCCCCTGCTGTCCGGAGTTCGATTACGTTTCTGTTTTACAGCACTGTTTTATTTTATAACAGATTGCATGAAAAGTAAAGAAAATAGCCTATATTATTTATGCAAAAACATTTACAAAAAAATCAGAAAACAGTCCGGTCTGGTTTTAAACCTTTCTGTTTTCTGATCTGTTTTACAGTAATCATCCAAAATACATTTTTTCTGAAACTGCAGCACCTCAAAATTATTTATGCTTCATCAATTGCCTTACCAATATCATGGCGCATATATTTATTTGCAAATGTGATCCACTCTGTGGCTTCATAGGCATTTTTTCTTGCTTCCTTCAGGTCTTTTCCTGTAGCTGTGATTCCCAGGACACGACCTCCGTTGGTTACGATCTGACCATCTTTTAATTTGGTTCCTGCATGGAAACAATAATAACCATCCTTACCTTTGAAGTTCTCAAAGCCGTACATTGGGATACCTTTTTCATATTTTACAGGATATCCATCACTTGCAAGTACTACGCACACTGCTGCATTATCCTCGAACTGAAGGTCTACCTGGTCCAGTGTTCCATTTACGCAAGCTTCCATTACTTCAATGATATCATTCTTCATACGTGGCAGGACTACCTGTGCTTCCGGATCTCCGAAGCGTGCATTATATTCCAATACCTTCGGGCCATCTGCGGTAAGCATAAGACCAAAGAAAATGATTCCCTTAAACGGGCGTCCTTCTGCAGCCATTGCGTCCACTGTCGGCTGATATACATATTTCCTGCAGAATTCATCTACCTCTTCTGTGTAGAACGGACTCGGGGAGAAAGTTCCCATTCCGCCCGTATTCAATCCCTGATCACCGTCCTGAGCACGTTTGTGATCCTGTGCGGATGTCATTGTACGGATAGTTTTTCCATCTACAAATGATAACACAGAGACTTCACGTCCTGTCATAAATTCTTCAATGACCATAGTATTTCCGGCATTTCCGAATTTCTTATCTTCCATGATCTCTTTTACGCCATCTTCTGCCTCTTTCAGATCCTGACAGATCAGTACTCCCTTGCCGAGTGCAAGACCATCAGCCTTCAGGACAATTGGAAATCTGGCTTCTGTGCGGAGATATTCCAGTGCTTTCTCAGGATCATCAAAATTCTCATATGCTGCTGTCGGGATATTATATTTCTTCATTAAATCTTTCGAGAAAGCTTTAGATCCCTCAAGGATCGCAGCGTTCTTTCTTGGTCCGAATACTTTCAGACCGCGGGCCTCAAATACATCTACGACACCACCGACCAGCGGATCATCCATGCCAATGATCGTAAGATCGATTTCTTTTTCCTGTGCAAAATCAGCAAGTTTCTCAAATTCCATTGCACCGATATCTACACATTCTGCAAGCTCTGCGATTCCTGCATTTCCAGGTGCACAATAAATTTTATCTACTTTCGGGCTTTTTGAAACACTCCATGCAATCGCATGTTCTCTGCCGCCACTGCCTACAATTAAGACTTTCATTTTATCTTGCCGCTCCTTTTTGTATCTACTCTTCCGTATCGTATTCTTCTATTTCCACTCTTCCATCCACAACCTTCACCTTGCCATTGGCAATGAGATTGATTGCCTTAGGAAGAATTTTCCACTCTGCTTTCTCCATGACACGTCTCTGGAGAACTTCCGGAGTGTCATCAGATTTAATTTTCACTGCTTTCTGAAGAATAATCGGACCGGTATCTGTGCCAGTATCAACGAAATGTACCGTAGCGCCTGTAACACGAACCCCTCTTGCTAACGCTTTCTCATGCACATGAAGTCCGTAATAACCAACTCCGCAGAAAGACGGAATCAGTGACGGATGGATATTAATGATCTTATTTGGATATGCTTCCACGATCATCGGCGGTATTGCTACGAGGAATCCTGCCAGAACGATAAGCTCTACGCCACTCTCTTTCAGCTTTTCCAGAAGTGTTTTGTGAAATTCTTCTCTGTTCTCAAACTGTTTTGGGGAAATACATACAGCTTCTATGTTGTGATTCTTTGCTCTCTCCAGCGCATAAGCCTTCGGATTATTGCTGATAACCAGAGAAACTTCTGCATTTGTAATCTTTCCACAGTCAATGGCATCCAGGATAGCCTGCAGATTCGTGCCGCCTCCTGAAACCAGTACACCGACTTTTAACATAAAGTCACTCCCTTTTCACCATCTTCGATACGTCCTACTACGTACGGAGTGTCACCTGCTGCTTTGATCGCTTCCATTGTTTTGTCCACATCTGCTGCATCTACAGCAAGGATCATTCCAAGTCCCATGTTATAAGTATTGTACATCATCTGTTCATCAATATTGCCTTTTTCAGCAAGAAGTTTGAAGATTGGAAGTACCGGATAGCTGTTCTTTTCCACAACTGCACGTGTTCCCTCTTTAAGCATACGCGGAATATTTTCATAAAAACCGCCGCCTGTGATATGACTGCATGCGTGCACACGAACTCCGGCATTTTTAATGCTCTTTAATGCTTTTACATAGATTCTGGTTGGTGCCAGAAGTGCTTCACCAAGTGTTGTTCCAAGTTCTTCATAATAAGTATCAAGAGATTCCTTTGTCATATCAAAAACTTTACGGACAAGAGAAAATCCGTTACTGTGAACCCCTGTGGATGCCATACCGATCAAAACATCTCCTGCTTTCAGTTCTTCACCTGTGATCATCTCTTTTTTATCGCAGACACCTACTGCGAAACCAGCCAGGTCATATTCGTCTTCCGGCATCAGTCCCGGATGCTCTGCTGTCTCACCGCCGATCAGAGCTGCATCTGACTGCACACAGCCTTCTGCAACGCCGCCTACGATAGCTGCGATCTTTTCCGGATAATTCTTACCACATGCAATATAATCAAGGAAGAATAATGGTTCTCCGCCTGCACATGCAATATCATTGACACACATAGCAACCGCATCAATGCCAATGGTGTCATGCTTGTCCATAACCATAGCAAGTTTTACTTTAGTTCCACATCCGTCTGTACCTGATAATAATACCGGTTCTTCCATTTCTTTGATCTTAGCAAGAGAAAAGGCACCGGAAAATCCTCCCAGTCCTCCCAGCACTTCTTCACGCATGGTTCTCTTTACATGCTCTTTCATCAGCTCTACTGATTTATATCCTGCTTCAATATCTACTCCAGCGGTCTTGTAATCCATGATAATCCTCCGTTTTTACCCCTGATCCTGTTTATGGACCTGAGTTATCTTAGTAATTTTTATATCCGACTTCCTGTAATCTTGCGTCTTTTGCTTCCACCTGTTCTTTTAATTCCTGGCTGTAAGCCTTTAATTTTGCAAGAAGTTCCTCATCTGATGTTGCAAGTATCTTAGCTGCCAGAAGTCCTGCGTTTGCGCCTCCGTTGATAGCGACTGTTGCAACCGGGATTCCTGACGGCATCTGTACGATAGAATAAAGGGAATCTCTTCCTCCCAGAGAAGTGGTGTGCATAGGAATTCCGATAACCGGCATCGGGAAGATTGCTGCGCACATTCCCGGCAGATGAGCTGCCATTCCTGCACCTGCAATGATTACTTTAAAGCCTTTTTCCTCTGCTGTTTTTGCATATTCAAAAAAGACATCCGGTTCCCTGTGTGCGGAAATGATCTTTATCTCGTAATCAATTCCCAGTTTCTCCAGAATGTCTGCTGCTTTGCTCATGATCGGCATATCTGAGTCGCTGCCCATCACAATTCCTACTTTTGCCATGATTATTCTCCTTTTCTTCTCAAGTATTCTCAGACAGACCAGATTTTATCTGTCCGGGACTTTGTTTTTATTTTATTGATAAAAAAAGTACGGTCAGAAAAGATTTTATCAAAACCCTCTCTAACCGTAGATTCTACTAAGATTCCCTTTTTCTGTCAATAAAATTAATGCAAAGAAATATTTTAACGAACTAATAAATTTTTTTGTATTCCGAACTTAACAGGAAAATGCCTTTATTCCCCAAACGGCTCGTTCAGAGCTTCCGTACCCGGAAGGACAAATCTTCCATCTTCAATAATAGAGATCATATCCCCCTCATCATCAATCGTACGGATGCTTCCCAGTTCGTCATATGGGATCGTAATATCTGTGTGACATCCATAATAAGCAAGGCTGACGTCTTCTTTTCGCATCTCGGAAATCTCATTGTCCCTTGCGATAATCTCTTTACCATCCGGATTATAGACCGGAGTATCTTCTGACCAGCTGTAACAGGTATCACCAACTGCAAAATGCGGTCCCATTTTCTCCGCGATCAGAATCGGAAGTTTGTCTGCGATATTATATTTCTGCGCTGCCACATAAGCTGTTGTATTAGTTCCGATCGCAAATTCTCCCATTGCAAGTTTCGGATGATGGAACAGAATATTATCTTCAATATATTTACGGTTCTCTTCCTCTGTCTCAAAATTAGAACAGCTGTAATCGATCACCTGTCCGCAGTCAAACACAAGCTTCAGGTCACAAAACTGCAGTCCGTTAAGATATACTTTTGAAACATGAAGCATTCCGCCTGTTCCTGCAAGTACCGGTGAAGTAAATACTTCACCCAGAGGAATATTTACATCTGCCACACAGTTCTCAAAATTTGTCTGTGTTTTCGCATCTGTTAATGTATGAAGATGAATGAGCAGATCTGTCTCATTCTCTCCCTTTCCCTTGATTTCCACCCATTCACAGGTATCAAGAGTATCTATGATCGTCTGCTGGATCTTCTGATATTTCTTATAATCCAATGTATTGATCTTTACGATCTCGCGGAAAATTTCCGGAAAATCCTCCCCGATCTCAGGTATCGGATAAGCAATGATCGTAAAACTTCTTTCCTCACCTTTGATATAACGATTTGTGATCTGACCGGATTCATTGTCCAGTTCCAGCTGAAGCTTCTGCTGTGCTTCTGTAAACGCCCAGCTTTCCGGTTTACTTACCGGTGAAAACGGTTTCTCTCCAAATGTCTCGATCACAGCCGGTCCGCCATGTACATCTGCCAGATCTGCATATTCATCATAAGAAGTCTGCATGGCACGAAGTTTACGCTTTACAAAATCCGGATCCAGAAACAGCGCACTGTCCTGTCTGTGGTCATAATCAAACTGCGGATTTGCAATTCCTCCTGTAAATCCATTTCTGAACTGATTCCGTCTGTTCACCGCATGAAGTGCATGGCGGTAAATAACCGTCTGCAGCCCCATCTCCCGGAACTGAAGAACAGCCGCTTTTACCATACGCTCAAAGCCAAGATGATAACGTATATTAACCGTTTTCTTCTTTGTAATATCTTTTCTTCCTGTGATGAATCCCATCCGATAGCCTTCTGTATAAGTACGTGCCATCTCATCAATTTCCCTCTGGGAAAGTGAATTCATAAATTCTGCTGTTTTCAGTTCATTTTCCGATACATATTCGCCGGACTGATACAGATAACTCAGATCGCTCAGATCAGAATCCATGATCATTTCAACCACAAAATTATTCTCAGGATCAATCGCCTCTCTGATCCGATTTTCCACCATATCCTGGCAGTAGTCATTCACATAGGAAACGAGAATTTCTTTCACCTGTTTCTCAGCAGGAATTTCTTCCTGCGTAAATGCAGAATAGATTTCCAGAAACAATTCAAGTACAACCGTAAGATCCCATGCTTTTTTTTCAAACGCATAAGCAATCGTGCCATGAAGCTCTGTATAAAGAAAGGTAAATACTTTTCCGTATTCTCCCAGCATTTTCTGTGCATATGCAGGATTTCCATAAGAATTTTCATAATTTTCGGGCAGAATATCCTGATATAATTCATGATTCTGTTCCTGAAGTTCTTCAAGATTTTTCCCCGCAATTCCATGGTCCATCACATGAATCACCTGCTGTAAAAACATTGCTTCCTTTGTAAAAAAATCGCAGTACGGTTCTTCTGCCATTTTCTCGTCCGGTATCTGAGCGATTCTTTCTTTCGCCAGTTCATACCGTTCCATAACCCATTCGTCCAAACTATATTTCTCCTTTTTCTATCAGACTTCCCTGTTAATCAGCCGGAAATTCCCATCAGAAAGATTCCCAGCCATCCGATCATTATGATTCCGTTTGCAATAGAGCCGATCATACCTGCTTTGTGTGTCCGGTTTTCTTCTGAAAAGCTTTTCAGTCCCATCGCAAATCCATATACAGACAGAAGCATTGCGCAAAGACTGATCCCGCCTACAATATATCCGTATTGTCCCTGCAAAAAAAATGCTAGCAAAACTGCAGTCACAAATAAAACCAGTGAAACAGCCGCCAGCACTGCTGACAGTTTTCCCTGCTGTGCCTCTCTTTTCTTTGCAAACGCATATCTATATCTTTTTGCCATAAATTTTTCTCCTCAGGTGATCGCAGATAAAAAAAAGCAGATATCCAAGAGCCGCCCCTGCTGTATTCAATATCATATCATCTACGTCAAAGCACCCAACCTTTGTAATAAGCTGGATGACCTCTACCGTAACACTAAGCCCAAATCCTGCCAGTACGATCAGCCATCCGCTTCTCATTTTGTCCAGAATAACCGGCAGTATAAATCCAAATGGAAGAAAACCAATTACATTTCCAAAAAGATTTGTAACTACCGCCATAAGTCCAAGCTGTTTTCTGTATACCCAGAAACGCCTTATCTCAACAAACGGTATCAGATTATATCTGTACTGTCTTTCTTCCATTGCTGCTCTTCCGTATTCTTCTGAAAAGAACAGAAAATAAATCAGTGCCAGAACATACAGGATAAACAAAATGGTTCCCAGTGTCCGTATGATATGCTTCGTTTCTTTTTTCAATGTTTTCTCCTGTTTCTGAAGCCTTTTATATCAATATCTCTGATTTCTTTTTCAGCAGTCTTGCACCGTTTACGATCATCATGATCCCTGTTACGATTCCCGTTGCCAGTACAATGATCCCGACTGTCAGACTGCAGGCTCCTGTGGAAGACATGGTTTTATAAATTTTTTCGTTCATAATCGTCCTCATCAGTATCATGATCTGCTTTCGCAGATCATGATATCTTATTTATAAATCGCTGTTACCTGTATTTGCTTATTTTGCACCGTACTGCTCATAATATGCGTCGATTGCGGCTTTCAATGTATCGTCAATGATTACTTTTCCTTTATATTCTTTATTATAAAGATGTTCAATGACCTCTCTCATTGTAACAATCGCATTTGTTTCAAACCCATAAAGGTCATGGACTTCGTCAAGGGCACACTTCACGCCGCCTTTTCCGACTTCCATGCGGTCCAGAGAAACCATAAGACCGACGATTTCCACATCAGCCGCACCTTTTACCTTCGGTACTGTCTCTTCCATGGATTTACCGGATGTTGTTACATCTTCGATCATCACTACACGATCGCCGTCTTTTAATTTACTTCCGAGGAAGCTTCCCTTATCTGCACCATGGTCTTTTTCTTCCTTACGGTCTGAACAGTAGCGGATTTCTTTTCCATATAATTCGCTGAATGCAATTGCAGTTACAACACTTAACGGGATTCCCTTATATGCAGGTCCGAAAAGCACATCGAAATCATCGCCATATTTATCATGAATGGCATGTGCGTAGTACTCACCCAGTTTCTTTAACTGAGAACCTGTCACATATCCGCCTGCATTCATAAAAAACGGGGACTTTCTTCCGCTTTTAAGGGTGAATTCTCCGAATTTCAGAACTTCACTGTCTACCATAAATTCAATAAATTCCTGTTTATACTGTTCCATCTTATGTTATGCCTCCTGTATCTGTTTTATTTTACAATACCAACCATCTCTTTTACGGAATTGAATCCATTCTTCTTCATGTACGCTTCAATTCCATCGATCACTTCCAGTGTCACTGCCGGATTGTGGAAATTTGCCGTACCCACAGATACTGCGCTGGCTCCTGCAAGAATAAACTCAATTGCATCCTCTGCGCAGGAAATTCCGCCCATTCCGATGATCGGGATATTGACTGCCTGTGCAACCTGATAAACCATACGGACAGCAATCGGTTTCACGATCGGTCCGGAAACACCACCGGTTTTATTTGCAAGCGCAAAAGTCTTCCTGTTGATATCAATCTTCATTCCTGTCAGTGTATTGATCAGGGATACCGCATCTGCACCGCCTGCTTCCGCACCTTTTGCAATCTCTGTGATATCTGTGACATTCGGTGTTAACTTCATGATCACAGGCTGTTTTGCAATCTTTTTGATCTGAGCGGTAAGTTCCTCTACATGATGTGCATCCTGACCAAATGCAAGGAATCCTGCGTTTACATTCGGGCAGGAAATATTAATCTCCATCATATCAATTGGCTGATCTGCCAAACGTTCCACCACTGCCAGATATTCTTCCGGCGCATGACCGCATACATTTACAATGATCTTTGTATCATACTGTTTCAAAAAAGGAATATCCCTCTCACAGAAAAGATCGATACCAGGATTCTGCAGACCAATCGCATTCATCATGCCTCCGTAAACTTCAGCCACACGCGGAGTCGGATTTCCGGCCCACGGGACATTGGCTACGCCCTTGGTTGTCACTGCTCCCAGCTTATTAATATCTACATAATCAGCAAATTCTGCTCCTGAACCAAAGGTTCCGGATGCCACTGTTACCGGATTTTTCCACTCTACGCCGGCAATATTTACACTCATATCCATCAGATTTCCACCTCCGTAGAAAGAAATACCGGGCCATCCTTGCAGATTCTCTTATTATTCACATTGCTATGTGCATCTTTTTCTCTGGATTTGCACACACAGGCAAGGCAGGCACCGATTCCGCATGCCATACGTTCCTCCAGGGAAATATAACATTCAATCCCATTTTCTTCGGCATATTTCTTGATTGCACGAAGCATCGGAGTTGGTCCGCAGGCATAGATCACGTCCGCTTCCAGAGCATTCTCTCTGATAGCATCCATAACATTGCCTTTTGTTCCCACACTGCCATCCTCTGTGGCAATATAAAGTGTTCCCGCCGCCTCAAATTCCTCTCTGAGGAACGTATGACAGTCCCTGTATCCTGCAATGATCTGTTTTTTCTCACATTTCATCTGCTTTGCAAGTTCCAGGATCGGAGGAACACCGATTCCACCACCCATAAGGAAAACTTTTTTCCCCTCAGCCTTCTCTACAGGAAAACCATTTCCCAGAGGTCCCAGTACCGGAATGGTATCTCCGGCTTTCATCTGTGAAAATTCATCGGTTCCGGTTCCCTGTCCGGTCACTCTGTAAACCAGATGAAGACGGCCATTTTCTTTGTCAATCTCACAAAGACTGATCGGTCTGGGAAGAATTTTGGATTTATCATTTGTATAAAGAGATACAAACTGTCCTGGTTTCGCATCTGCTGCAATTCTGTCAGTCTGGATCCACATACTGTAAATGCCTGCACCAATGCTCTCCTGACTTACAACAGTGCAGATTTCTCTTGTCTTTTCGCTCATTTCATGCCTCCTAGCGATTGTTTAAAGCAGTACTGATGTCTTCGATCATATCTTTTACCGCCTGGCGGGATGCATCTGCATAATTTAATTCACCAAAGGAAGCATATTTTTCCTGTTTGTAAGCTGCAATGATTCCTCTGGAGGAATTGACGATCGCACCAAGTCCGTCTTCATTAAAGAAATGAACAAGATCGGCACCTTTTCCGCCCTGTGCACCATATCCCGGTACCAGGATGAAGGTTTTCGGCATGATCTTACGGAGAGTTTTTCCCATTTCCGGATAGGTTGCACCTACTACAGCACCTACATAGCTGTATTCATTTCCCATATGTGATTCTCCCCACTGGGCAACCTTCTCTCCAACCCACTCATAAAGCGGACGTCCGTCAATGATTCTGTCCTGAAACTCTCCGCTGGACGGATTGGATGTTTTTACGAGTACAAAAAGCCCTTTGTTCTCTTCTTTACATACATCGATAAACGGGTTGACACTGTCAGATCCCATATATGGATTGATTGTCGCAAAATCTTCGTCAAAACCTGCGATTCTGTTACTTCCCACCTGAACTTTACCCAGATGTCCGACTGCATATGCAGCAGATGTGGAACCAATGTCACCTCGTTTGATATCTCCAATAACTACCAGACCTTTTTCTTTGCAATAATCAATGGTGTTCTTATATGCCATTAAGCCCGGAATACCAAACTGCTCATACATTGCGATCTGTGGTTTCACTGCAGGGATCAGATCGCTGATCGCATCAACGATTCCTTTATTATACTGCCAGATAGCTTCTGCTGCTCCCTCTAATGTTTCCCCCAGTTCAGAAAAAGCTTTCTTCTGAATATGCTGCGGGATATAGTTGAGCATCGGATCCAGTCCTACTACGATAGGAGCGTTTGTTTTTTTAATGTTTTCAATAAGTTTGTTGATCATGAGTCTTTCCTCCTGAATATTGATATGGTATTTTTATGCATTCTGGTATACAACTTTTCCATCACAGATTGTATAGAGAATTTTTCCCTTTACTTTCCATCCGTCAAATGGTGTGTTGCGTCCTTTGGAAGCAAATTCATTTTTATCTATTTTATATTCGTGATCAATGTCTGCAATGACAATGTCTGCCGGATGTCCCTTCTGAAGTGTACCTCTGTCACTTCCCAGAATCTGTGCCGGGTTCCAGCTCATTTTCTCAATAAGCTGTGAGATTGTAAGAATTCCGGTTTCTACAAGTGCAGTATAAGACAATGCAAAGCTTGTCTCAATTCCCACAATGCCAAAAGCCGCATTCCGGATGGAGCCTGTCTTCTCCGGCACTGCATGAGGTGCATGATCTGTACTGATCACTTTAAAGGAACCATCCTTCAGTCCTCGGATCAGTGCATCTACATCTTTCTTCGTACGAAGAGGAGGGTTCATCTTATAGTTTGGATCATCACATTTAATATCATCGGAAGTGAGGATAAAATGATGCGGGCAAACCTCTGCTGTGATATTGTCCAATCCCTCTTCCTTCACAATCTCCATCATCTTCGCAACACCTTCTGTGGAACAATGGCACAGATGCAGTTTTGCCCCTGTCTCTCTGGCAAGAAGAATATCTCTCGCTGCGATCACATCCTCAACTGCATTGCAGATACCTGGCAGACCAAGTCTCCGCGCATTCTCATCCTCATTCATACATCCATCACCGCGCAGATCAATATCCTCACAGTGAGCAAAGATCGGAACATTGAATTTCTCTGCTACTTCCATAGCTTCTTTGCAAAGTCTGGTATTCATAACAGATTTGCCGTCTTCCGATAATGCCGGGATTCCCGCTTTTACCATTCCTTCGATATCAGAAAGTTCCTGTCCCTTCTCCCCCTGCGTAATGGCACCTGCCTGGAGCACATGAATGCCGGCAAGCTGTTTTGCCTTATTATGCACATAATTTACACGATCCGGACTGTCAATTACCGGTGTTGTATTCGGCATTGCAACAACCGTTGTCACACCACCTCTTGCAGCAGCCCGGGAACCTGTCTCTATATCCTCTTTCTGTGTCTGTCCCGGATCTCTGAAATGAACGTGAAGATCGATCAGTCCCGGCATTACCAGACATCCCTTCGCATCTATTACTCTGTCGTTTTTATCTTTTATTTTAAGTTTCTCACCGATCTCGGTGATCACGCCATCTTCCAGATAAATATCGCCTTTTTTATCAGTGTCAGTAGCCGCATCTACGATACGTCCTCCCTGAATCAGAATACCCATGCAATTCTCTCCCTTCGTTGTCGTTTGACAATAACTTTCTGATATACATAATACACGAAACTTCTTCTTTTATAAAGCCTTTTTTTACTGATGTGCAGTCTTTTTTGCTTGACAATTCAAAATGCGGGAGATATAATCAGTTCATATCTGGATTATTTAATGTATAGTCACTGGTTTTTAGAGATTATATAACAGTATATAATCTGTAAAATCTGGTGATTTTTTTATTTGCCAGAAACTATATAATTTTTTTATTTTTTATGGAGGTAACAACATGAACAAGGGAACTGTAAAATGGTTCAACGCAGAAAAAGGTTACGGATTTATCACTGGTGAAGACGGTGCAGACGTATTTGTACATTTCTCCGCTATCAATGGTGAAGGATTCAAATCCCTTGAAGAAGGACAGGCTGTAACATACGACTTAACAGAAGGCGCTCGTGGTATGCAGGCTGCAAACGTTACAAAATTATAATTTATAATTTTTGTTAACGCGAGAGGATTGAATTCCGCACTTTTCTATACGGATTAAACCTCAAAAAAATCCCCGGATCATCCGGGGATTTTTTATTGCTTTTCTTCTGTGAATCCATCAGAGATTCAATTTCTATTTAACATCTGCGCTGTCTGCATCCGTTGTTGAATCTGCTGTTTCTGCAGCTTTATCGTCTGCTACATTTGTATCATCTGCTTCTTCAGATTTATCTGCGGTTTCCGTTTCAGAATCATCTGCGGTTGTGTCTGCTGCATCAGCATCTTCACTGTCTGTATCAGTGGAAGCTGTTGTATCTTCTTCCTCCGCTGTATCTGCATCAGTGCTGTCTGTACCATCGGATGCATCTGTTGACAGACTCGAAATGTAATTGTCAAGTGCAGTAGTATCCATTACTGTATTCTGAACCACATTCTCTTTGGCTCCTGTCACTTTTACATATGCAGAATAACCAATCCATGCAACAATCACAACACAAATGAATGCCCAGGCAAACATTTCCAGTCCAAAAAGTACTTTTTCTTTTCTGTCTGTTTTGTTATGCAGTCCTTTTCTGGCCTTATAAGCATCGACTTTCTTCTGGCTCATGATAGATCTCCTTTGCATCAATATTTCGTATTTTCTGATTATAGCACACTTTACTGCAAAAGAAAACAATTAGTTTATACTGCAACGATCACTCCGCCGTCATTTGCATACATAGAACTTACACCCGCTGTATCAAGGACTACGATCTTTGCAAGTTTCATTCTCTCTTCAAAGGCCTCTTTGAGCACCTGTGCTCTTGCCGGACAATTGCAGTGACTGATGGCAAGAACCTTCTCCGCACTGTCCGGGGTTTTCTCGATTACCTGCTCTACAAGCTTGATCAGAGCACGATTCATGCCTCTTGCCTGATCCAGCTGGCAGATATTTCCATCATCCGTAGAACCCATGACCGGTTTGATTTTCAATGCACTGGCCACTAACGCTTTTACTTTGCTGAGACGGCCGTTCTTTCTCAAAGTATCAAGATTCTCAAGTACAAAAAAAGTATGCTGCCCTTCAATATAATGTTCCACAGTTGAAACAACTTCTTCAAAACTCATCCCTGCTTCTTCACATTCCTGTATCTTCATTCCGATCAGGCTTTCCCCGATGGATGCGGAACGCGAATTGAACACATGTATTTTTTTATCCGGATGATCTTCCATAATAAGATCTCTGCCAAGTAACGCACTGTTATAGGAACCACTCAGCTCAGAAGACAAAGTCACTGCATAAATATGCTCAGCCTCGCAGTCATATGCTCTCATATATCTCTCAGGTGACGGGCAGGCTGATTTCGGACATTCCGGGCAGGCTGCCACTTTATCAATAAAATCTG
>NZ_JBWJVP010000014.1:0-16287 GCF_056339915.1 Blautia sp. ZXY-1-B12
TAAGTATGAAAGTTCAGAAAAAAGAGTCAAAACAGTCCGGCAATCCGGCGCGGAGTCTGATACTGGTTACAGTGTGTACCTGTACGGCGATTGCGTTTGCAGCAGGCGGCAGAATAGCAGATTTTAATGGAAAAAACAAAGTATATGCAGCTTCTGAAAATAGGGAGAAAACTTTTTCCTCTGATGCTGACGAAACAGATGTACTGCCAACAGGAATTGCAGGAGTAGTATCTGGAATGAATGATACAGCTTCTCCCAAAAAATCAGTCACACGTATCGGAACTTCCTGTGAACAGGTAATGGTCGGTCAGAGAATCAAAGTTATTGAAGATAATATGGCAGAATTCGATGTCAGCTCTTCTATGGAGAGCAGCATCAATGAGTTAGATGCAAGGACAGCGGCTCTTGCAGAGAGTGCCCGGATGATGTCGGATGAGGACTATGATACATTGCTTCATATTGTAGAAGCTGAAGCAGGTACTGAGGATGTCAAGGGACGCATTCTGGTTGCCAATGTGATCATGAACCGTATAAAGAATAAGGAATTTCCCGATACAGTCACAGAAGTGGTATGGCAGAATACCAATGGTGTTCCGCAGTTTTCGCCGACTTATGACGGACGTATCAATGAAGTAACTGTTACAGATGAGACAAGAGAAGCCGTCAGACAGGCTCTTGAAGGTGTGGATTATTCAGAAGGAGCACTGTTTTTTATCCAGAAGTCTGAAGCTGAAAGCCAGAATGTCTCCTGGTTTGAGAAAGATCTGAAAAGGCTGTTTAAATACGGCGTACATGAATTTTATACCTATCCGGATTCAGCAGAAAGTTCCACAGGATCGTAATAAACGATACTCTTCATATAACTCATTTAACAGGATTGCGGTAATACTGCTCAAAATATGGACATATTCTTCGGGAACAAAAGAATATGTCCATATTTTTGATTTATAGTAATCAATCATAAAAAGACAGAAAAAAGAGAAATAATTTAGGATAGTATTTTGCTAAAGTATATGCTATAATGTGCTCAATTGGCGAAATGAATAACTGTAACTGTTCAGCGGTTTATTATTACTGCCAATATACTGAACAGTTACGAATAACTTTGGAAAGGCAGGAAATATCATGCAGGTATTATACAAAAGCACAAGAGGAAAAGAAGAAACCGTAACAGCTTCTATGGCTATTTTAAAGGGGCTTTCTGAGGATGGCGGCTTATTTGTGCCGACAGAGATTCCGAAGCTGGATGTCCCAATGGATGAGCTGGCAAAGATGAGCTATCAGGAGACAGCATATGAAGTAATGAAATGTTTCCTTACTGATTTTACAGAAGAAGAATTAAAGAACTGCATCAACAATGCCTATGATGAAAAATTTGATACAAAAGAGATTGCACCGCTTCATGAAGCAGACGGAGCTTATTTCCTTGAGCTGTATCATGGTGCGACCATTGCGTTTAAGGATATGGCATTATCAATTCTTCCACATCTTATGACTACAGCTGCTAAGAAGAATCAGGTAAAAAATGAGATTGTTATTCTTACCGCTACTTCCGGAGATACAGGTAAAGCGGCAATGGCCGGATTTGCAGATGTTCCGGGAACCAAGATCATCGTTTTCTATCCGAAACATGGTGTAAGTCCTATCCAGGAGAAACAGATGGTAACTCAGAAAGGCAACAATACATATGTTGTGGGAATTACCGGAAACTTTGACGATGCACAGACTGCCGTAAAGAAAATGTTCAATGATAAGGAACTGGAAGCAGAACTTGATGCTGCAGGATATCAGTTCTCATCTGCGAACTCTATCAATATTGGACGTCTGGTACCGCAGATTGTTTATTATGTATATGCATATGCATCACTTGTACGTCAGGGCAAGATCAAAGACGGTCAGGAGATCAATGTGGTAGTACCTACCGGAAACTTTGGAAATATCCTGGCTGCTTATTATGCAAAACAGATGGGACTTCCGGTTCACAAACTTATCTGTGCCTCCAATGATAACAAGGTTCTGTATGATTTCTTCCGCACAGGAACTTATGACAGAAAGCGTGACTTTATCCTTACAACCTCACCGTCCATGGATATTCTGATCTCCAGCAATCTGGAACGTCTGATCTACCGTATCGCAGGCGGTGATGCAAAAAAATGTGCAGAGCTGATGCAGTCTCTTACTGCTGGCGGCGAGTATACCATCACAGAAGACATGAAGGCACAGCTTGCAGACTTCTATGGCAATTACTGTACAGAAGACGAAACAGCAAAAACAATCGCAGAAATCTTCAAAGACAGTCATTATGTGATAGATACCCATACTGCAGTTGCAGCAGGTGTTTATGACAAATATGTAAAAGATACCAATGATACCACACCAACTGTCATTGCATCCACAGCAAGCCCATATAAATTTACAAGAAGTGTAATGGAAGCACTTGGAGCAGATACAGACGGTAAGGATGATTTTGCACTGGCTGATGAACTGAGTGCGCTTTCCGGAGTGAAACTTCCACAGGCAGTTGAGACGATCCGCACAGCACCGGTACTTCATAACCGGGTGGTAGATGCGCCGGATATGCCAAAGGCAGTAAAAGATATCCTTGGAATCCGATAATCTCCATATTATAAAAAAATATAATTAATTCTACATTTTATGTTGAAAAAGAACATATACTGGAGTATAATAAAAATCAGTTAAAAACAGTGAATATCCTGAAATGTACGAGGCCCCTTCTTTTTTTGAACCTACATCGACTTTAACGGGAACCCAACATCGCAGGCCGGATGTCAGGCCGTCATTATGCAGCGGAAGACAGAAGGTCTGTTGAGGATACCCACCTAGCTGCGGCTAGGCGTCAATGGGAAGGGAACGGCATTTCGGGAACTGTAAAAATGAGCCGTAGAGAGGCTCTTTTTTATTATCTTTTGGATTTAATATTATTTTATGATACGGGAGGTTGGAAACAATGAGTGTTTCTGAAAGAAAGTTCGGCATATTACAGACTGGGGAAACAGTAAAAATTTTTCATCTGGAAAACAAATCCGGGGCATATGCGGAAGTGACAGATTTTGGAGCAATCCTGGTTAAGGTCTGCGTACCTGATAAAGATGGTACTTTAACAGACGTAGTACTTGGATATGATGATCTGGCATCTTATGAAGTAAATGGATGCTTTTTCGGTTCAACCATCGGCAGAAACGGAAACCGCATCGGCGGTGCGAAATTCTCTGTCAATGGCAAAGAAGTAGTTCTTGCTCAGAATGAGAATGACAATAATCTTCACAGCGGTCCTGACGGATTTGAAAAAAAGCTCTGGAAAGTGGCTGAGATTTCCGATGATAAAAACAGTGTTATATTTAACCGTATAAGTCCGGATGGCGAGAATGGTTTCCCGGGAGAATTTGATGTGTCTGTAAAATATGAGTTTACGGAAGACAACGAACTGAGGATCCATTATCAGGGAATCTGCGATGAACCGACAGTTGCCAATATGACAAATCATTCTTATTTCAATCTGAATGGTGAGGGAAGCGGAACCGCCATGGATCAGTATCTTACAATCCATGCAAAATATTATACACCTGTAGCCGACAGTCATTCCATTCCTACAGGAGTGTATGGGGAAGTTGCAGGGACTCCCATGGATTTCAGAACTGCCAAAAAGATCGGGCAGGATATTGAAGCAGAATTTGACCAGCTGAAATTCACAGGCGGATATGACCACAATTATGTGACAGACAATTATGCAAAAGGAAACAGAAGACTGATCGCAACCGCATACAGTGATAAAACCGGAATTGCCATGGATGTCACTTCTGACTGTCCATGTGTACAGTTTTACGCAGCAAATTTTGTCGAAAATGAACATGGTAAAAATGGTCATACTTACAATAAGCGGGATGCTTTCTGTCTGGAAACGCAGGTTGAACCGAATGCGGTCAATGTTGAAGATTTCCACTCCCCGATTCTTAATGCAGGTGAACAGTATGATTCTGTGACTGCTTATCATTTCTACATCATAAAGTAAAAATCTGACCATAAAACTAATTACATATTGATCCGGTTTTTTTCATATCTACAGCATTCCAGCATGAAAAGAACCGGATTTTATTATCCATAATTCATGTTTGTCATAACGGCAGTTTCATGGTATGATAGTAAACAGAGATATTCGAAACAGTTATCTTTATAATTACAGCAATCACCATAAATGCATTATCAGAAATGACTGCTGTAAAATAACAGAATGGAGACATATATGAAAAAGAAAAATAAAACCCGGTCTGTTACAGGGCTTTTATTCGGGTTTATGGAACGTGTATCCGGAGATCACGTAGGAGCTTATGCGACACAGGCAGCGTATTTTCTGATCATGTCTTTTATTCCCTGCATTCTGTTTCTGACTACACTGGTACGGTATACACCTCTGACCTATAATGTAGTCAGGGATGCGATCGTTGCTTTTATTCCGGAGAATCTGCAGAGTTTTGTTCTGGGGATCGTGGTAGATGTATACAAAAGAAGTACTGCAATTGTCCCTTTGTCAGCAATTGTGGCACTGTGGTCTGCCGGAAAAGGAATGCAGTCTATCATCAATGGATTAAATACCATTTATCACGTAAAAGAAACCCGTAACTGGCTGTTAACCAGAATTTATGCAGTATTCTATACTTTATCACTGGTGATTGCGGTAATCGTGTCTCTGCTTATGCTTGTACTCGGAAACGAAATACAGAAAGTTGTATCAAGATATATTCCTTTTCTTGGAAGAGTTCTGGGAAAAATACTGGGGGCAAGAGCACTGTTGGTATTTGGTGTGTTGTTTCTGGTTTTTCTTATGTTGTATAAGGTTCTTCCGAACAGAAAAGCCACATTCAAAAGCCAGATTCCCGGAGCCTTGATCATAGCAGTTGCATGGTCGATATTTTCATACGGATTCTCTTTTTATTTTGAGATTTTTCCGGGATTCAGTAATATGTACGGAAACCTTGCGACGATCATCATGGTCATGGTATGGTTGTATATCTGTATGAATCTTCTGTTATACGGTGCAGAGATCAATGCTTATTTTGAAAAAGAATTCCGGATTGCACATAAATCGGTACAGGAACTGCTGGCACATGAAAAAGAAAAAAAGCAGCAGGAAAATGAATGAATTCTGGCTGTTACTGTTCACTGGTAATATCCCGCGAGGTGTTTTTTGTGAGCGAAGGTCACAGAAAACCCGAGACATACTGCGCGAATTTATGCGATTAGCATAAATTCTGTGCATCGCGAAGCGTGTTGCTGGGAACGGAGTGAACAGTAACTTTTGGCTACGTTGTGAACATGACAGTCAGGGGGCTTTTTATTGTAAAGCCTTTCTGAGTGTGCTATAATAAACCATAATTTTGGAGAAACAAAAAGGAATCAGTTCTATGATCGTTGTATATTTGATATTTTTGGCTGTCATTCAGGCTGTGACGGAATTTCTTCCTGTCAGCAGCCTGGGACATTTATGCATATTGGAACAATATATGGGAATCGGCCACGAAACCGGATTGCTGTCAGAAACGATGCTCCATCTTGGAAGTGCGGCAGCAATTATATTTTTGTTCCGCAAAGATTTGAAAAAAAATCGGACTGGGACTTCTGGGGATGTTTATGGATATGATCGGTAATCTGAATCTATATATCCATAACAAGAAGACAGGGGAAAGTTTGGGCTATGCCAGAATAGTCACCGGAACATATCGGAAAACAGGTGCACTTCTTGTGATTTCCATGATTCCAACAGCACTTCTGGGACTTACAGGAAAACGGCTGGCTCTTCTGGCCGCAGACTCTCAGATTGTTCCGGGAATCGGATTTTTACTTACAGGCGTATTTCTTCTGGTAACAGATCTGAATAAATCCGGTGGAAAAAAGGAACCGAGAGAGGCTTCTTATGACAGCGCCATGTGGATTGGAATTTGTCAGGGGATTGCTGTCTTTCCGGGGATTTCCAGAATGGGATTTACGTTATGTGCTGCACTGTTATGCGGATATAACCGCAAATTTGCGGTTCGTTTTTCTGTTTTTATGAGTCTGCCTGCTATCATAGGTGCTTTTTTTACGGAAATCGGAAATTTTGGTGCTTCTGAAATGACAGCAGGACTTGGGTTTACATATGTATTTGCAATGATCATCGCCGGTTTTGCGGGATGTCTTGTTATCCGAAATACAATAGCCATGACTCAGAATATAAAATTACGCTATTTTGCATATTATTCATTTATAGTCGGTATTATTACACTGGCATTAAATTTTGCCCTGTAAAGGGAAGATATTTACGAGAAGATCAAGGAGGGGAGCCTTAGAATGGCAGCATCAAAGAGTAAGAATACCGGGCATTCGGGAAGAAATACAAAAAAGAAGACAGCAATGGAACAGGAAGTCGGCAGATTTCAGACAGAAATCATATTATTTGTGATTTTGGCCGCATGTGTAATCCTGATGGCAAGCAATTTTGGAGCAGGTGGTTTTGTGGGAGATGCGATCAGTAATTTCTGTTTCGGACTGATGGGACTGATGGCATATCTGTTTCCAATCGTATTTTTCCTTGAATCAGCATTTATTCTGATCAATAAAACAAACCGGCTGGCATATAAGAAACTTGCAGCGGCGTTTGTGATGTTTCTGTTTCTGTGTGGGGCAGCGCAGCTTCTCACAGATGGATATATGCAGAGTACAACTTTGCTGGATTATTATGCTTTAAGCGCAGATTATAAAACAGGCGGTGGTCTGATCGGAGGAGCGATCTGTATTTCTGTCACATCTGCTTTTGGAACTATCGGCGGATATGTGATCATTATACTGGCATTTGTTGTATGTATGATCATTATCACACAGCGCTCTCTGCTTGATTTTGTAACGCGGCTGGTTATAAAGGTGTGTGATTTTGTAAAAGACAGACATATGCGCTATATGCAGGGGCAGCCTGAACGTGAGCGATATAGAGAAGAACGTGCCAGAGAACGTCAGCTTATAAGAGAACAGCGGCGTGAAGAAAGAGTCCGCAGACTGGAGGAAGAAATTGGCGATGATGAATTTTCAGATGATGACTTTCTCATGGATCCTTCGGAAGCAAAAAAAATGAAAAAAGGCGGCTTTCTGGAAGGAACCAAGCTGACAGGCTATTCTGAACAGAAGCCAAAGAAAAAGGGGAAACTTCTGAAAAAAGCAGCAGATACAGATAAAGCAGCAGCCGAAGCTGCGGAGAATACCGAGAACACAGGGATTAAATCCTCTGATGATGCGGATAATAAACCATACATCGATGCTCCGATGAATTTTGAGATTCACAGAGCGGATACATCCCCGGATACATACGAGGCAGATAATGAATCACAACAGCAGGAAGACCTTCCATTTGAAGATGCTGTCACTGACCGGAAGAAATCTGTGGTTTCAGAACCGGAGGAAGATCTGCCCCCTTTTCAGGATGAGAAGGCAGTGCGGCCGCCTTCGAAAAACCCCAAATCTTCTGAAAAGGAGATACAGAGCGGAATTGTAAACATTCAGCATGAGATCACCCGACAGGAAGCAGCCGTAAAAAAAGAATATAAATTTCCAGCCTTAAATCTGCTGAAGAAAGGAAGCAGCAAAGCTCAGGGGGATTCTGATGCCTATCTGCGTAAGACTGCAAAAAAACTCCAGGAAGTACTTCACAATTTCGGCGTGAACGTGACTGTCACTAATGTGAGCTGCGGACCAACAGTTACCCGTTATGAACTTCAGCCCGAGATGGGAGTGAAGGTCAGCAAAATTGTAGGTCTTGCAGATGACATCAAAACCTGAATCTTGCCACTCCTGATATCCGTATTGAAGCACCGATCCCCGGCAAAGCAGCAGTGGGCATTGAGGTTCCCAATAAAGAGAACAGTACGGTTATGCTCAGAGATCTGCTCCAGTCAGAAGAATTTCAGAAGGCAAAATCCAAACTTTCTTTTGCAGTAGGAAAGGATATTGCAGGTAAGACTGTAGTTGCGGATATTGCCAAAATGCCACATCTTCTCATCGCAGGTGCAACCGGTTCAGGTAAATCAGTATGTATCAATACACTTATCATCAGTATCCTGTACAAGGCAAATCCGGATGAAGTAAAGCTTATCATGATCGATCCTAAAGTAGTAGAGCTCAGTGTGTATAACGGAATTCCACATTTGTTTATTCCGGTTGTGACAGATCCGAAGAAAGCAGCAGGCGCATTAAACTGGGCAGTACAGGAGATGACAAACCGTTACAATACATTTGCGGAGTACGGTGTCCGTAATCTGGATGAATATAATAGAAAAGCAGAGCAGATCAAGGCGGCAGGAACTGAAGAAGAACCTGTGAAAATGCCGCAGATCGTGATCATCGTGGATGAGCTTGCAGACCTTATGATGGTTGCGCCCGGAGAGGTGGAGGATGCTATCTGTCGCCTGGCCCAGCTTGCACGTGCGGCAGGTATCCATCTGATCATTGCCACACAGAGGCCGTCTGTAAATGTTATCACCGGTCTGATCAAGGCGAATATGCCTTCCAGAATTGCTTTCTCTGTATCTTCCGGTGTGGATTCCAGGACAATTCTGGATATGAACGGAGCCGAGAAGCTTCTTGGAAAAGGTGATATGCTCTTTTATCCTCAGGGATATCAGAAGCCTGCAAGACTTCAGGGTGCATTTGTATCTGATGATGAGGTAAGTGCTGTGGTTGAATTTCTTGCAGATAAAAATCCGGGTGTCCAGTATAACCAACAGATCGAGCAGCAGGTAAATTCTCCTGTAACAACAGGTATGTCCGGAGATGAAAGGGACATCCATTTTGAAGAAGCAGGTAAGTTTATCATAGAGAAAGAGAAAGCTTCTATTGGTATGCTGCAGAGAATGTTTAAGATTGGTTTCAACAGAGCGGCAAGAATCATGGATCAGCTCTGCGACGCAGGTGTAGTGGGACCGGAAGAGGGAACAAAACCGAGAAAAGTTCTTATGTCTATGGAGGAGTTTCAGAATTATCTGGAAAATCAGTAAGTGAGGACTGTCTATGAAATGTCCTAAATGTCATAAAGAGGTGGAAAAAGGCTCTCTGTACTGCCCCTACTGCCTTGCGGAGATACCCTGGGTAAGAGAATTCAGCACAGTGGAAACTCTGATGAAAAAGGAGCAGCAGAACCGCCCATCCGAAAAAAAACAGAAAACAGAAATTATAAAATATTTCAAACATCCAAAAAGAAGAAAGCTGAAATTCAGCAGAAAACAGCTTCTATGTCTGCTTCTGTGTGCGGCGACACTGCTGGGGTTCTTTTGTTATCGGCAGTTAAATACTTTTTCTGCCTTATATTCCAGAGCAAAAAAACAATATGCACAGCAAAACTATGAAGAAGCACAGCGGATTGCAGAAAATGCTCTGGATAAAAATCCCAAAAATGAAGCCGCCAATCTTCTTCTGGCCAAAAGTATGGAGAAATCAGGCGATAAACGATCTGCACTTCTTGTTTTGCGCCCGTTTATCCAGAACAAAACTGCGGGAACAGGAATATATAAAGAGTATGTGAAGCTTCTTACACAGGAGGGAAAGACCAACGAAGTCAGACTGATCCTGAAATCTGCTGACAGAGAGGTGCAGAATGCCTGCGCAGAATATATCTGCGAAACACCTGTATCAAATCCTGCCCCCGGAACCTATACTACAACGCAGACTCTGAAACTGGAAGGTAACTGCCAAAAGATTTATTACACATTAGATGGAAGCACACCTACCAGAAAGAGTAAAGTATATACAGAACCTATTATTCTGAGGGAAGGCACAACTAAATTAAAAGCCTTTGGTGTAAATGATAAAAACATCGAAAGTGATGTGATCAGCAGAAAGTATGTGATTGTTTTAAATGCACCGAAAGCCCCTAAGGTAACACCTAAATCAGGGGATTACAATAAAAAAACAGAGATTAAGATCACTGTCCCGGATGGATGTAAAGCATATTATGCATTTGATTCTGAACCGGATCTTAACAGTACTGTTTATGAACAGCCAATCTCCATGCCTGTGGGTTACCATAGGCTGAATGTTATTCTTGTTGCAGCAAATGGCAAGACCAGTAAAATGACTGCTATGGAATATTATCTGCAGTACTAAAAATACTGTGATTTTATCGCTGATTTTATTAAAATAGAAGGAAGAAGATCATGGAAATCCGTATTGTTACAGTTGGAAAGATCAAAGAAAAATATCTGTGTGACGGAATCGCAGAATATGCCAAACGGCTGAGCAGATACTGCAAGCTGACTTTCTGTCAGGTAGCAGATGAAAAAACACCGGATAAAGCGTCAGAAGCACTGAACACACAGATTAAAAATACAGAAGGCGAACGTCTGATGAAACATATACGCGAACAGGATTATGTCATCGCACTGGCAATTGACGGAAAAACGCCGGATTCTGTAGAACTCTCTCAAAAAATTGAGAAACTGGGAGTTTCCGGTATCAGTTCCATTGCATTTGTGATCGGAGGTTCCTTAGGACTGAGTGAGAGTGTTCTGAAACGTGCAGATTATAAGCTCAGCTTTTCCAGAATGACTTTTCCGCATCAGCTGATGCAGATGATCCTTTTGGAACAGATATACAGAAGCTACCGCATTATGAATCACGAACCCTATCATAAATAAACGAATGTACCAACAAGCCCAAAAGAAAGAAGAAAACTATGAACACAGAAAAATTTGAAGAATTTATTTCACAGTACCCGATTTTTGAATACCGCATACTGGACACAAAAGATATTACAATTCAGGAACGCGTACGCACGATCTGCCAAGAAGAATGCGAACGTTATGATTCTACCTGGGCCTGTCCCCCCGCAGTAGGAACCCTGCAGGAATGTGAAAAAAAAATAAAAAGTTATCCTCAGGCTGTTTTCTTTTCCAGTGTAGCGGAAGTTTCGGATATCATGAACATGGAAGAAATGCTTTCTACAAGACGGGCACACGAGGATCTGACTACAGAGGTGGGAAAATATCTGAATAAAGAAGGGTATGAAACTTATATCCTGTCTACAGAATCCTGTGATATCTGTGAAAAATGTGCCTATAAAGAGGGAAAACCATGCAGATATCCTGACCGGATGCATCCATGTCTGGAAAGTCATGGTGTAGTAGTAAATGAGATTGTAGAGCGTGAATCTATGGAATATAATCTGGGTGGAAATACAATTCTGTGGTTTTCTATGGTTTTGTTTCGATGATTGCTACTGAAACGTGTTTTAAAGAAAGTTCTTCCGGCATAAACTGATAGTAAAAGCCGGGGGAGCTTTTTTTATGAAAAAAGCAGGACAATGGAAAAACCGGATGGTGCTGGCATTAGAACTTCCGCCTGATCTGGCATATAATGAAACGATCGTCACACTGACCGGTCAGACGGAAGCTGTTATCGAAAATTATAAATCTGTTTTTAAATATACACCTTCTGAAATTGTGATACAGTCTTTTTGCGGAAAAGTGACCATATCCGGGAAAAATCTTGAAATCCGCTGGTACAATTCCAGTGCAATGAAAGTGACGGGAAGTATTTATGATATAAAAGCGGGTGACAGCGAATGTTGAAATTTTTGAAATTAATATATGGTTATGTGATCATCCTTGTAAGAGGAGAAAATCTGGAACGCTTTCTGAATCTCTGCAAAAGCAGAAAAGTTTATATGGAAAAGATCCGGTACAGAGAGGACGGCCAGCTTATGGCACAAATGCAGGCCGCTGATTTCTTTCGCCTGAGACCTCTCCGGAATAAAACAGGTGTACATATTCAGATCATACAGAAACGGGGAATGCCCTTCTTTTTTTTAAGGAATAAAAAAAGAAAGGCTTTTTTTACAGGCATGATTCTGGGAGGCATCCTGATATTTTTTTTGACAGGGAGAATCTGGAATATCCATATTGAAGGAAATGTCAGAAACAGTACCGGAGAAATCCTCGATTTTCTGGATACGCAGGATATAAACCATGGAATGTCCAAAAAAAAGATCAACTGTTCAGAAGTTGCAGCAGCTGTGCGGAAAAATTTTCCGGAGATTACCTGGGTATCTGCCAGAATAGAAGGAACCCGTCTGATTCTTAATATCCAGGAAGGAATTATCCCCCAAAAAACCAACAGTAACACCTCACCCTGTAATCTGCTCGCAGACAAGGACGGAGTGATCACAGATATGATCGTCCGAAGGGGCATACCGGTAAAAAAGCCCGGGGATTCCTGCAAAAAAGGGGAACTTCTGGTATCCGGGGAACTTCATATCATGAATGACAGTCAGGAAGTCCTGCGAAAGGAATACGTTCATGCAGATGCGGATATTTTTATTTCCAGACAAATTTCCTATTATCAGGAATTTCCATTAAAATACCGTACAGAAATCCCTGCCGGCAAAAAGAAAAAAGAAATGTATTTCCGGTTTGGGCACTGGTATCTGGGATTGCATCCGGCATTACATACAGGTCAGAAACGTATCACAGAGGAAATTCCTCTGCGTATCACAGAAAATTTTATACTTCCTGTATGGATCGGATGGACCGAAACTACTGATTATACAGTAAAAGAAGAAACCTATACCAGGAAAGAAGCCGAGAAGGAAGCTGTGCGAAGATTTCATCAATATGAAAAGAAGCTGCTTCAAAATGGCATTAAGATCAGTGAAAATCATATTACTACCAGGCTGACAGAATCTCTGTGCATTACCGGAGGAACTCTGCTTATCATCGAACAGACAGGCGAAAAAAGCCGGATAACATAAAATTCCATAAAAATTTGTATTTAAAAAGTTGCAGGGAGGTGTTACAATGGATGCATCTGGTTTTAACCGGACTTTGATTATCGTCCATAAACGAGGCAATAATCCATTATTAACTTATCAACAGGAAAGGACATCACAGGATGGCTGGCAATATTATTGAATTACACACAGAAGTCCCCGCAGAACTGGAAGCAAATGTATTTGGCCAGTTTGATGAGCATCTTAAGCTGATTGAGAGAACACTGAATGTGACAGTGATCTCCAGAGACGGAATCCTTAAGATACTTGGCAATGAACAGAATGCGGCTTCTGCGAAGAAACTGATAGAAGAACTGACAGTACTTGCAAAAAGAGGCAACACGATCACGAAACAGAATGTCAATTATGCTCTTTCTCTGGCAATGGAGCAGAGAAACGAAGTTCTCACAGAAATAGACAAAGATTTTATCTGTAACACCATACAGGGCAGACCTATCAAGCCCAAAACACTGGGGCAGAAAGATTATGTAGAACAGATACGCAAAAAAATGATCGTGTTCGGTGTAGGTCCTGCCGGTACCGGCAAAACCTATCTGGCGATGGCAATGGCTGTCACAGCCTTCCGAAATGAGGAGGTCAGCAGGATCATCCTGACACGTCCTGCTATTGAGGCCGGTGAGAAGCTGGGATTTCTTCCGGGAGATCTGCAGAGCAAGGTAGATCCTTATCTGAGACCACTCTATGATGCACTGTACCAGATCATGGGAGCGGACAGCTTTGCGAAAAATATGGAGCGCGGCCTGATCGAGGTTGCACCGCTTGCATATATGCGCGGACGTACACTGGATAATGCATTTATCATTCTCGATGAAGCACAGAATACTACTCCGGCACAGATGAAGATGTTCCTGACACGTATCGGATTTGGTTCCAAGGTTATCATCACCGGAGATGCCTCACAGAAAGATCTTCCAAGAGATACCACATCCGGACTTGACGTGGCAATGAAAGTACTGAAAAAAATAGATGACATTGGCTTCTGCCAGCTTACCAGCAAGGATGTTGTCCGTCATCCTCTGGTACAGCAGATCGTACAGGCTTATGATGCCTATGAGAAGAAACAAAAACCTGAAAGACCGGCAAGACGCAGAAACGGGGTAAATGAACGATGAACATGCAGATTGATTATGAGACAGAGCGTGAACTGGGGATCGACTATGAGACACTGGCAGTAAAGGTAGCTGACAAGGTTCTTGAAATGGAAAAATGTCCCTATGATGCACAGGTGAATCTTGTACTTACAGATAACGAAGAGATTGAGAGAGTTAATACTGAGTTTCGCGATATCGCAAGACCTACGGATGTTTTATCCTTCCCTATGATTCCTTTTGAGACACCGGCAGGATATGATATTGTGGAGGAAGATGAATCTTACTTTGATCTGGATACAGACGAACTTCTTCTTGGAGATATCATGATCTCAGTTGACAAGGTATTTGCGCAGGCAGAGGAATACGGACACAGTGTGACAAGAGAATTCTGTTTTCTGGTTGCACACAGTATGCTGCATCTGCTGGGATATGACCATATGACTCCCGGGGAAGCGGCAGTCATGGAGACAAAACAGGCAAAAGCCCTGGAGGAGCTTGGGATTACACGCTGATCTTCAAATTCTGTTATTGCAGGCAATTTCTGATGGATTTTGTCTCGTAACTGTAAAGACACTGAACAGTTACTAAAAATATATTTATATGGAGTAACAAAAAGATGAATTACCGGGAACGACTTAAAGATAAAAAACGTATTGTAATTAAGATCGGTTCTTCTTCCCTGACTCATTCGGAGACAGGAAGACTGAACCTTCGCAAACTGGAAGTGCTGGCAAGAGAGCTCTTCAGTGACCTTCGCAATCAGGGAAAAGATGTCAGTACTGGTTTCTTCAGGAGCTATAGCAACAGGTGTGGCAGCTCTTGGAATGCATGAGAAACCCACAGAACTGAAAGGAAAACAGGCATGTGCAGCAGTAGGACAGGCCAAGAAACTGATGATGATTTATCAGAAACTTTTTTCTGAATATAATCAGCTTTCCGCTCAGATGCTTATGACCAAAAATACTATGGTTAATAATGTTAACCGAAAGAATGCTCAGAATACTTTCGATGAACTGCTCAGTCTGGGAGTGATTCCCATTGTAAACGAGAATGACTCCATTTCCACCTATGAGCTTCAGGGTCTGGAGAAGTTCGGAGATAATGATACATTGTCTGCAATGGTTGCCGCACTTGTACGGGCAGATCTGCTGATCCTGTTATCAGATATTGATGGTCTTTTTACAGATGATCCCAATACTAATCCTGATGCAAAATTCATCGATGTGGTAGAAAATCTGGATGATAATCTGCTTAACATGGGAAAAGGTACTTCTGGAAGTAAGGTAGGAACCGGCGGAATGGCTACTAAGCTGACAGCAGCACAGATCGCTTCTGCAGCAGGCGTAGATATGGTGATCGCAAACGGAGCCGATTTCCATATTATCCATAAGATCACAGAGGGACGCAGGTACGGTACGCTGTTTGTAAGCCAGTCCAAAGAAGAAGTTTATCTGATCGATATTATTGACAGACTGTTATAATACCGGAAATTTACCGGTGCCAAATGACATTCACAGAGTAAATGGCTGTGTTTACAGACAGACTGCCGTAGACAAAAAACAGGAGGAAGAACTATGGAAGTTGAGAAAATCGACCGCATTAATGCACTTGCACATAAAGCCAAAAGTGTGGGGCTTACTGAAGAAGAGAAAAAAGAAAGAGAACTGCTGCGCAAGGAATATATTGCATCTGTCCGCATGAACCTTCGCGCTCAGCTGGACAATGTGGATGTTCAGCAGGAAGACGGAACAATCATTAATCTGGGTGAAAAATATGGAATCAAAAAAAGACATTAGAAAGAAGATTTTCGCAGAAAGAAAGCTGCACACAGATGAACAGATAGAGGCAATGAGCCGCACGATCACTGACAAAGTGACCGCACTTCCTGCATTTAAGAATGCGGACCGCATTCTGGTATATGCAGATTACAACCATGAAGTTGTCACAGAGTATCTTATAAAAGAAGCATGGAAGGCCGGCAAGGAGGTTGCAGTTCCCAAGGTTGTGGGAAAGGATATGGTATTTTATAAGTTGACAGACTTTGCCCGGCTGGAACCCGGATATTTTGGGATTCCTGAGCCTGTATCGGGGGAGATCGTCAACTGGTCAAAGGCTCTTATGATCATGCCGGGAGTGGCTTTTGACAGAGCAAACCACAGAGTCGGATACGGCGGTGGCTTCTATGACCGTTATCTTGAGAAACATCCGCAGCTTGAAAGAGTTGCCATTGCATTTTCTTTTCAGATGTTGCCGGAGGTTCCCACAGAACCTACTGATATCTGTCCGCAGATCATAGTAACAGAAGAGGAGATATGCTATCTTACTGACTGAAAGGGGACCTGAACATGAATGAAATGCTGAACCGCCTTGGCATGA
>NZ_JBWJVP010000015.1:0-37045 GCF_056339915.1 Blautia sp. ZXY-1-B12
CCGCTGGGTATGTATGGAAGTCATCAGAAGTGCAGAATATAAACCGGATGCTCAGATTGCCATAATGTATATCCGGGATATCAATGATGAATATCTGAAACATCTGGATAAGATCATACGCCATGCAAAAGATGCGTTTGCCTCAGTTATAGTAAATATTTCGGATGGAAGCTGTATTATGGCAAACAGCAGGATTGCTTCACTGGAGCTGAAAGATGTAAATGAACCACTGGATTCTTATATTGAGCGGATCAGTCAGTCTATTCCGCAGAGAGAAGTGAGAACTCAGTACAGAAAGGTATTTTGTGTAGATAATCTGAGGGAGTGTCTGACACAGGGAAAAGATATGATCCAATGGGAATGTCCTGTGTATGCCGCAAAAGGAATCAATCTGAGGATGATCAGAACCACAGTTGAGATGGTCCGGAACGTTTCTTATGACAGGCTGGAAGCACTGATCTATTTTTCTGATATTACAGAGAACTATTTTTCAGAGCAGATTCCGCATATGCTGTACAGAAAGAATTTTGACAGAATAGAGATTATTGACGGGCAGAGAGACTGTGTGAGACTGGATCATCCGGGTATCTTTGCCATGGAGATGGTTCTGGCAGAAGAGATCAGTTATTCCGGTTATGTTACTGAAGTTATGAAGAAATTTGTTCCGGATGATGAGAAATCCGTATATGAAAAATGTGTGCGTCTTGATACCATTCGGAAAGAACTGCAGGAGAAAGATAGATATTCTTTCTCTGTTCATCAGTTTAATAAAAAAGGGGAGAAATGTTTAAAGAACTATACATTTTTTTACCTCAATAAATTTTTTGACATTATTGTAGCTACAGTTGAGGATATTACGGAGAAATTTGAACAGGATATTCTGACGGGCGGATATAACAGACAGGGTTTTATCCGTCATGTGGAACGGATCCTGAAAGAAAGTGAAGACAGAACCGGATATGCGGTTGTATTTTTCGATATTAAGAATTTCAAGGCAGTCAATGAGCTTTTTGGAACAGAAATCGGAGATATGATGCTGCGCAAAGTGTACGAAGATGTCCGGAAATCAGAGCTGAAGCCTCTGGTATCGGCACGTGAGGACGCAGATCATTTTATCTGTCTGGTAGAACGTAAGAATCTCGATCTGGATATGCTTACCGGAATGTGTCAGAAGAAACTTACCCGGGGAGGAAAAACACTTCATTTGTCTGTCAAATGTGGGATTTTTATGCTTGAAAAGAAAAAAATGTCTGTGAATGGAATGATTGACAGGGCAAAGATTGCCCAGAGATATATTACAGATGAGTTTGTCCAGTCATATAAGATTTATGATTCTTCCATGAAGAATACATATATAGATAAAGCAACATTAGCAGGTGAACTGGAGGAAGGGATTGAGCAGGGACAGTTCAAAGTATATTTTCAGCCTGTTGTGGATGCAATGACCGGAAAGATTGCATCAGCAGAATCTCTGATTCGGTGGTTCCACCCGAAAAAGGGATTTATTTCGCCGGGTGTATTTATTCCTGCACTGGAGAAAAGCGGACATATTTCCGAACTGGATCTGTATGTGTTGGATTCGGTTAATGAATTTCAGAAGAAACGTTATCAGTCCGATAAGATCACAGTTCCGGTATCAACTAATCTGTCATGGATGGATTTCTATGATGAGACGATCATGAACTGGCTGGAGAAGAAATGTGCAGATGCTTCCATGCCGTCCGGTCTGTGCAGAATGGAGATTACAGAAACTTCCTATGCTGCCATTGAGGCAGACAGAAATGCAACTCTGGAGGCATTAAGAGAAGCAGGGATTCTGCTGCTCCTGGATGATTTTGGAAGCGGATATTCTTCCTTTGGAATGCTCCAGAATTACAACTTTGATATTATGAAAATTGATATGAGTTTTGTGCGGCAGATAGAAACCAATACCAAAACACGCAGTATTATCCGCTTTATCATTGAAATGGCACATACTATGGAGATAAAGATTATAGCAGAAGGTGCTGAAACTAAAGAGCAGGTCGAGTTCTTAAGAGATAACGGCTGTGATTATATTCAGGGTTATTATTTTTACAAACCGATGCCGGAGGAAGAGTTTGTGAAACTGCTGGATGCCGGCAGATAACAGTTACATATAATAGTCTCGCACAAACTGTACAAACTGCTTTACATGGGGTTTCAGAATCCTGTTTTTGCTGTAGACTATATAGAAACTGCGCTTATGGGCAGCTTCCTCCAGCGGAAAGACAAGAATCTGCTTTGTCCTCTGCAGGTCATTGACAGAGCGTGATGAAAGAATAGAGATTCCCAGACCATTAACAATGGACTTTTTGATGCTTTCCAGGTCATTCATGCGGGCAATCACATTCAGATTGCCTGTTGTGATGCCTGTGCGCTCCAGAAAAAGGTCCATTTCTTTTTTTGTGCCGGAGCCTTTTTCCCTGAAAATAATAGGATCTTTCAGGAAATCATGAAAAATAGCGGGTGTTTCTCTGTCCTTGAGTGCAAGATAGTGATCTGTTACAGGAGTTGCTATGACCAGCTCATCATGGCAGAAAGGAATAAATACGCAGCTCTCATCACGTGTATTCTGGCCTACCAGAGCCAGATCTACAGTTCCGTCCAGCACCCGGTTGATGGATTCTGAACTGTCTGACTGTATGGAGTGAAAATAAACATCAGGATGCGTTTTTCCGAAAGCAGCAAGCAGTTCCGGCAAAAGATAAGAAGAAGGAATGGTAGATGCAGCCAGATCTATCATATGTTTGTGGGCACCTGTAAAATTCTCAAGCAGATTATTTCTGATCTCCAGCATACGGACTGCACTGTCATAAAGCTGGTAGCCTTTGGCTGTAATCGTTGTTTTCTTTGTAGTGCGGATGATCAGTTTCATATGCAGCTCATCTTCCAGAGAACGTATATGAGCACTGATCGTAGGCTGAGTCAGATAGAGGCGGCGGGCCGCCTCTGAGAAGCTGCCGTAATCCACGACAGCGACGAATGCTTCTAACTGTTTAAATTTCATTGTGAAAATCTCCTTTTATGTACGAAAACGATGTACGAGTGTACCGACAAGTTGATTCTTGAAACAATCTTGCAGGATAAATTTTCTTATTTCAAGGCGGAGGAGAGAGGCGTAGCGGTGGCTACGGCGACTGACGACAACGCGGAAATAAGAAATTTAGACGTAAGATTGTTCAAGAAATCAACTTGTTGGTACACTAGGATTGTTATAGTAATGCGGATAATGCATCTAAAGCAATATCCAGTTCCTGTTTTCTATTCTCAGGTCCGAAAGAAAAACGGAGAGTACCCTCCGGGTATGTTCCAAGAGTTTTATGTGCGTTTGGTGCACAGTGAAGGCCGACTCTTGTCATAATTCCATAAGTACTGTCCAGCTCAAAGGCGGCCTGAGCCATGTCCATATGTAAGGTCTGGACGGATACAACTGCACAACGGTTTTCAATATTTTTTTTACCGATAATACGCAGAAATTTTTCTTCAGGATCCAGATTCAGGATACCATCTATAAAGTATTGTGTCAGCATTAATTCATGTTGGCGGATTTCTTCCATGGACTGTTTCTCCAGATCACAGAGTGCGGCATGAAGTCCCAGAATCCCAGGTATATTGGGAGTTCCGGGCTCGAAACGATCAGGAAGAAATGCCGGTACTTCTTCAGAATGAGAGGCGCTTCCTGTTCCACCGCTGATAAGAGGCTCAATCTGCGCTGCCAGTTTATTGCGGATCAGAAAGCCACCTGTTCCCTGTGGCCCTCTGAGTCCCTTGTGACCTGTAAATGCCAGTGCGTCTATGTGACATTTCTCCATATCAATGTTAATGGTTCCTGCCGTCTGTGCAGTGTCCAGAATAAAAAGAAGCCCATGTTCTTTGCAGAAATCTCCGATTTCCTGTGCTGGTATGACAGTTCCGCATACATTAGAAGCATGAAGACAGACCACAAGCTTAGTCTCAGGACGAAGGAGTGCGGTCGCTTTATCAAGCAGAAGACTGCCGTCAGAAGCGCATGGGATCCTGTCAAAAGAAATTCCATGTTTCTCCAGCTGTACAAGGGGACGCATCACTGCATTATGCTCCATGGCAGTTACAAGTACATGATCGCCGGGTTTCAGAAGTCCTTTCAGAAGAACATTCAGACTGGCAGTGATATTTTCTGTAAAAATAACATTCTTACCCTTTCCGGAAGTAAAGTGAAAGAGCTTCAGAAGCTGTTCTCTTGTCTCAAAAATCTGTTCTTCCACAGAATAAGCTGCCCGGTATCCTCCCCGGTTCACATTCACAGCAGAGCCTGCCAGGTAATCATAAACTGCCTGTGCAACAGATGGTGCCTTTGGAAAAGACGTACTGGCCTGATCCAGATAGATTTTATTCATAAATAAATCCTTTCGTTTGTCATGGGCGGAAACCCACTGCCTTTAGGCGGTGGGAGGAGCCTTGTAAATTGTTATCTATTATCCTTGACTCTCAATATATTTTTGTATAGTTGCTGATGACACTTCTCCAATGCTGCAAGCAAAATAACCATCTGACCAAAATATTTTTTTCTTCCAATACTGTTTTGATAAGACCGAATTATACTTTTGCCATAAGTAGTATGTTGTTTCCTGCTTTACAATTTTAACAATGTCGCATACTCTATCCGTTGCATCATAACTTAACAAAAAATGTATATGGTCTTTGTCTGTTTCCATAGCAATTATTTCGTAGCCACGAGTATTAGCTATATCGAGAATCTTTTGTTTCACATCATCAGCAATAGAGCCTTGTAGTAGTTGTTTGCGGTATTTGGTTACAAGAACTATATGTACTTTCAGACTGTATTTTCGTCTGTTATGACGATAATATCTATTATCCATAAATCACCTCTGATAGTTATTGACGTTCACTAAATATTAGTATACACTATTGCTAGTGAAGTATCAATGAGAGGAATAAATTTTATGGAACAGATAACTATAACTGCAAAAGTTCAGATAGTTGCAACTGATACAGATAAAGTTTTGCTTAATAAAACAATGTCTGTTTATTGTGATGCCTGTAATTATGTTTCAGATTATGTATTCCGCACACATGACCTAAAGCAGTTCTCACTCAATAAAATTTTGTACTCTACTCTAAGAGAAAAGTTCAGTCTCAAATCACAAATGGCGCAGTCTGTTTTTAAAACGGTTATCGCAAGATATAAGACCATTCTTGAAAATCAGAATGAATGGATAAAACCATCTTTTAAAAAACCTCAGTACGACCTGGTTTGGAACAGAGATTATTCTTTAACTCAAAACTGCTTTTCCGTTAATACGCTTAATGGTCGTGTGAAACTTCCTTATTTTGCTGAGGGTATGTCTAAGTATTTTAACCATTCTATTTACAAGTTTGGTACTGCCAAACTTGTAAATAAACATGGTAAATACTATCTGCATATACCAGTTACCTATGAGGTTGAAGAAAGTAATATTTCTGATATTTGTAATGTTGTAGGTATTGACAGAGGTATTAACTTTGTTATTGCAACTTATGACAGTAAACATAAGTCTGGATTTGTTAGTGGTAAAGCTATTAAACAGAAACGGGCTAATTATTCCAGGCTTCGTAAAGAACTTCAAATGCGACATACGCCATCCTCAAGGCGAAGACTAAAAGCTATCGGTCAGCGAGAAAACCGTTGGATGCAGGATATTAACCATCAGGTATCGAAGGCACTCGCCACCGGTAATCCAAAGCATACTCTCTTTGTATTAGAAGATTTGACTGGTATTCGCAATGTTACAGAACGTGTCAAAACAAAAAACCGCTATGTTTCTGTATCATGGTCTTTTTATGACCTTGAGCAGAAGCTGATTTACAAAGCGAAGCAGAATCAATCTTCTGTAATAAAGGTGGATCCTCGTTATACCAGTCAATGCTGTCCTGCTTGTGGACATACTGAAAAGTCTAATCGTAATAAGAAAATACATTTGTTTACTTGCAAAAACTGCGGTTATACGTCTAATGATGACCGTATTGGAGCTATGAATCTGTATCGTATGGGAATAAACTATCTTGCTGATAGCCAAGTACCTAATACAGTTGTAACAGAGTAAACTCTGCTACAAAGGGTGCTGTCAACCACCCAATGATGTAACGCCACTTTAGGCAGCAATGCCTATTGGGGATAAAAGGTCGGAGGCGTAAGCCGTTACTACGACTGGGCAGTTACAAGCCCATTACCTTTAGGTGATGGGTAGTTGACAGTAACAAATCCCCCGATTTTTATATAATTAAAGATTATATGATATGAGAATTGCAGGAGCTAGTTTGCTGCGGAACAATTCGTAGATATCAGGTTAGGGGCAAAATACTTTTTGCCCCTAACATCATTATAGTATAGCACAACTTATAAATAATTTCTATAAATAACTATAAAATACGGCTATAATGAATTAGTGATTTCAGCATAAAAATGATAAAATAGATACAAAGAAATTGTGCTGACAACAAAAAAAGTCAGTGCAAAAGGAGGAAAGAAATAAATGAAAAACGAAAAGGGAACCATAGTTCTGGCAGGAGGCGTAATCGGTCTGATCGCTGCAATTCTGGTGTTTTTTGGAAATCCGGCAAATATGGGCTTCTGTATTGCCTGTTTCCTGAGAGATACCACAGGTGCGCTGGGACTTCATTCAGCGGCAGCAGTTCAGTATATCCGCCCGGAGATCATTGGTCTGGTGCTTGGAGCATGTATCATTTCACTTGCTAAGAAAGAGTTTCGTCCAAGAGGCGGCTCTGCACCTGTGACCAGATTTACACTTGGCGCATTTGTTATGATCGGATGTCTGATGTTTCTTGGATGTCCTTTCCGTATGATTCTGCGTCTGGCAGGCGGAGACGGAAATGCTCTGTTTGGACTTGTTGGATTTGTAGCCGGTATTCTTACAGGAACTGTTTTCCTGAAGAAAGGTTACACACTGAAACGTTCTTATAAGATGCCGAAGCTGGAAGGCAGTATTTATCCTGCATTCCAGATTGTGATGCTTCTGTTGCTGGTAGCTGCACCTGCATTTATCCATTTCACAGAGCCGGAAGGCGGACCTGGAGCAAAACATGCTGCAATTGTTATCGCACTGGCAGCAGGAATTATCGTTGGAATTCTGGCACAGAGAACACGTCTGTGTATGGTCGGCGGTATCCGTGATGCGGTACTTTTTAAAGAATATAAATTACTGTTCGGCTTTGCTGCAATTCTTGTGACAGCACTGGTAATGAATCTGATCCTCGGTGCAGTTACAGGAACATCCTATTTCAATCCGGGATTTGCGGGACAGCCGATCGCACACACAGATGGACTGTGGAACGCACTGGGAATGTATCTGGCAGGCTTTGGATGTATCCTTCTTGGCGGCTGTCCGCTGCGTCAGCTTATCCTGGCAGGAGAGGGAAACACAGATTCAGCTGTGACTGTTCTCGGTCTGATGGCAGGCGCTGCTTTTGCCCATAACTTCGGACTGGCATCTTCCGGTGAAGGTCCTACAGCAAACGGAAAGATTGCAGTTATTATTGGGATTGTGGTAGTTGCAGTAATCGCAGCAGTGAACTCCATGAGAAAAGAAGAAGCCTGATTGTCGGAATGCAGACATCATTTCCGCAATCAATACGCTCACTTTGCGGAAAGTATTTTTTTAGACACACTCTAAAAGGAGAGAGAGACGAATGAAGAAAGTAGATGCAAGAGGTTTATCCTGTCCGGAACCAGTGATCCGTGCAAAGAATGCAATGGAATCCGGAGACAAAGAATATGAGATCCTGGTTGATAACGTAGTTGCAAAAGAGAATGTATCCAGATTTGCAACACATCAGGGATATCAGGTACAGGCAACAGAGCAGGGAGATGATATCCTGCTGAAACTTACAAGATGATCACATATATAGCAACCTTTTATTCCCATTATGGAGCTATTCAGTTTCGAAGAAACTGCCAGGCAATGAATCTGAGTGCAGAAGTCATGCCTGTCCCAAGAGATTTAAGCTCCTCCTGCGGAACCTGTGTGAGATTTCATACAGAAGCGGACTTCCCGGAGAAAACAGAGGAAGTCGAGCAGATCGTCAGAGTAGAACCGCAGGGATATGTTGGGATTTATCATGCGGATGAAGAATAAGAGAACCCTTCTGTGGACAAATTGTTGGCAGAAGGGTTCTTGTTTATTTTATAGAGATACAGGCATAAAATATTACTCCTGTGAAGACATATCTTCACTAAGTTTCAGCAGTGCTTCAGCAAGATTGGAGTCCAGAATCAGCACATCCACCAGCCCGCCCTTTAAAGCGCTTAACACAGCATTTGCTTTGGACACACCTGATACAAGGGAAATCTTGCGGTCGATTTTTTTGAACTGCTCCATGCTGATCGATATCATGCGTTCTTTAAGTGTAGTATTACATTCCTGTCCGTCATGGTCAAAGAAGCGAAGGGCAATATCTCCGGAAACATTTTCCTGTTTCAGCATCTCCAGATCCTCTGTGGACATAAAATCCGGAGATGCAAGAACGGATTCTTCTGTTGGATAGAAACTTCCGATACCGCTTACAGAAATTGTAACGTGGTCAAACATCTTGAACACCCGCTGATTATTCTTTTCTTCCTTCATGATCCGGGAGGCTTCTTTGCTGCTCATAAGAGCGTCTGTGAGAAGATAATAGTTCTCTCCGAAGAAAGCCTTTGCCATGCGGGACACCAGAGTTCACACATCCAGTTCATTTTCACAGCAGGCAATACTGCCATGAAGAGTAACGAACTTCGCATTTACCTTCTGGGAAGGATTGAGATAATTGATCATATGGTAAACAGTACTGCCCCAGGTAACGCCCAGAATATCACTTTCTTTTAAGCTACGGGGATTTCGTATTCAGGCATATGAAAATGATATACAAATCCTGAAATTGTGTGTAAAATATGGGGTAGAGATTATGCTTGGAAGCGATGCACACAGAGAAGAGGATGTAGGTGATTTTACCAGGACAGAAAAAATTCTTAAGGAAGTAGATTTTCCGGAGGAACTGATCGTGAATCGTTCCCTTTCATATGTGAAAAACTGGCTTCGGGTGTAGAAAGGGAGGTTTTTATGTTTTCAGTACTAATGAGGGCTTTTTCATTTACCCTGATCATCATCATCGGAATTGTAATGAAATCTACAGGCTTTGTGCCGAAGGATGCAGGTGCATCAGTTAAGAAATTTCTGATCTATGTAACACTTCCTGCATCTATTATCACCAATTTCTCTGCAATAGAGGATATGGGATTTAACATGCTGATAATAGCAGTACTTGGAATTCTTCTGAATGTAATTATGATCGCAGTAGGTGCACTGATCACACGCAGAAAATCCAAAGGAGAACAGGCGTTAAATATGCTCTGTCTTCCGGCATTTAACATCGGGGCGTTCTGTCTGCCGTTTGTGCAGAGCTTCCTTCCGGCTATGGGAAGTGTTACTGCCTGTATGTTCGATGTAGGAAACAGTATTATGTGTACCGGAGGTACTTATGCATTCGTTGCAGAGTATACAGCAGCTTCCGGTTCCAAAAAAGGAATGGATCTTAAATCCTTTGCAAAACGTCTGATTACCAGTCCTCCGCTGGTAGCCTATGTAGTTATGTTTATTTTAGCTGTTGCAAATATTGACACACCACAGGTTATTCTTACACTGATCGAGCCAATGGCAAAGGCCAACACATTTGTTGCCATGCTGATGTTAGGTCTTCTGTTCCATATCGAATTCAAGAAAGAATACATGGGTGAGATTTTCAAACTGATCGGAATCCGTCATATCTTTGCTGCAGTCTGTGCTGTAATCTTCTATTTTGTTTTACCGTTTGATCTGGTTATCAGACAGACACTCGTTTTACTGTGCTTCGCTCCTATGAGTGCAGTGGCACCTGCCTACACCGGAATGTGCGGCGGTGATGAAGGAATGGCAAGCTGTGCAAACAGCGTGAGCATTTTGTGCAGCCTTGTAGTGATTACTGCTTTGTTGGCAATTATGGGGCTGTATTAAGTTTTGTGAATATATGAATAAGTGAAAAAGCGGGCAGGATTCCTGGAGATGGGAATCCTGTCCGTTTTGATTAGAGGAGAATGATGATAGAGTATAAAAAGTGCTTGCCAGTACATATCTTCTCGCTTTAACTTCTCATTTTAAGTTGATAATAGCCAACAACAGCTAAAATGGAGGTAGTCAAATGTTAAAAATTGTGATACGCTGATTGAAACGCTGGATATATTTGAAGATGTAGCAGAAGCAATGTAGGATGTGTTAGAGCGTGTTTGAAAAATCATTTCCACAATCTGTATGCCCCGCTTGGCGGTATATTTTGCCCGAATTCGGTTTCAGTAATCCGCTACGATGCCTTCATTCGGATAAAATTTTCCGTAAATTGTGACGCATATCTTGCGTAAAGTATTTTTCAAACATGCTCCAGAAGGGCGATTTATAAAAGAAAATGAATGAAATGACAAAGACGACAGAAGAATTAGAAAATGAATTAAAAAGCATAACAGATAGTATACAGCTGGAAGACTGGATAAATGCAAATAAGGATCAGAAATTGGATTTCGGAGAATGTCTTAACCATTTACTTGATGAAAAAGGCGTTAAAATGAGTGAACTCTACATGAGGAATGCGGTTGGAAAAAGTTTCACCTACTATATTCGTAATGGAGAAAAACGTCCATCAAAAAAGACTGTAATTAAAGTTGCATTTGCATTAAATGCAACCGTAGAAGAAACCAATCTTCTGTTAAAGTCATCAGGAAATAAGGAACTTTATCCAAGACAGGAAGAGGATTCTATTATAGAGTTTGGACTCAGAAATCACATGGATGTTTATCAGGTGGAGGAACTATTAAAAAAACGTGGATCCAAATTGAGCTTGTTAGATAAAGAAAAGAATAAGAAGTAAAATTATATGGAGTCGATAGAAAAACAGTTTTTCTTTTCGCAATATCATGTTCTGGACTTGATAAGGGATACATCTAAAAGTAAAATAGAAAGAGTTTTTTATAATCCACGTCAGTCTGTATGTATCCTGAAAACATATTACGATCGAGATTTAGAAGAAATATATCTAAAGCTGAAGGGCATTCATCATCCGAATCTTACAACTGTGTATGATGTTTTGTACTGTGATGGAAATACATATATTGTAGAAGAAAATATAGATGGCGAAACTCTGGCAGAATATCTACAGATAAACGGTAAATTCTCAGAAAAAGAAGTAATCTTCATAATAAAGGAAGTCTGCGCTGGTCTTGAAGTGCTTCATAATCAGAATCCACCACTGATTCACAGAGATATAAAACCAGGCAATATTATGATGAGAAGTGACGGAAGTATTAAATTGATAGATTTCGACACTGTACGTTGTTATAAAGAAAAGGAAAGTCAGGATACAATATTGCTGGGAACGAAAGAATATGCTTCTCCGGAGCATTATGGATATGGTCAGACCGGAATTGGCAGTGATATTTATTCTATTGGTGTCACAATGCATGAGATGTTGACAGGAAAGATGCTGGAGAATCATAAGGTGATTTATAAGGGAAAGTTGCGTTCTGTGATATGCCACTGCATTCAAGTAGATTCTGCAAAAAGATTCCATTCTGTGCAGGAGTTAAAAAAGACGTTGAGTACTTATGAGAACCCATGGGGTGGGCTGAGCAGGAATAGAAGAAAAATAGGTATATTATGTGTTGCTTCTTTTTTGGCAATTGTGGCAGGAGCATTTTGGAAAATGAAAATAGTATCTATTGAAAAAAATGTGGCATCTCAAATGATAAGTGAAAACAAAGATGATTTTATTGGAAAAATGGGAACATATATCAGTACCCGCGGTGGCACAGAAAGCTATATTAATATGGATGTATATGATTGCGGAAATCATACCATTAACATTACTTTTAGATCTATGACACATGGTGGAGTTGTTTCTGCACAGGGAAAAATAATGGGAAAATATGTTGCAGAGGCAGAAGGAAAGAATGTTTCTTTTTCTTTGGAATGGACAGATGATGGAGAAGTTGTAGTTACGAGAAAGGGAAGCACAGGATATTCGGACTTTGATGAATTTACAGAAAATGAAACATTTATAGATAACTCTTATTATCAGGTGGGGTAGAAAATATAAGAAAAGTTCACCTAAGGTGGACGAAATTGAGAACCTATGAGTATATACTGAATATATTCATAGGTTCTTTGGTTTCAAACCGACAATGACTTATGAAGTACTATTGTCAGGTGCTGATCCTGCGGAGAAATTAGAGGGCTTCCGCGGGTAGGCATCCTTAACATCCGTGAGTCCGGCCAGATAATCCATGCTTGTATTGAGTGCAAGAGCAATCCGTCGGCATTGTTCAAAGGTATAATACCGCTTGCCGTTTTCAATTTTTGAATAATCACTCTGATCAATACCGGTAAGATGTTGCATTTTTATCTGCGTGTAGCCTCGCTCGCGGCGTAACTCTTTTAAACGTGACATATACGCCTCCTTTTATAAGAATTATGGCATAATGACCTGTTGACTTTAGGGACTAATTGACCTATTATAAAGTAAGAAATACAATAAAATAATAACTAAGAAAATATCTACATTATTTAACCGAATCAAGTAAGTCCACGGCGGAGCAGTTATTCGATGTAGAGCTACGTAGCAAAGCGGATGATTTTATCCGCCTGACTGTATTTCCGTATTCCCTGAGAATATTCAGAAATGGTAAGAGTATCAATAGTAATCCATGGAAGAATTTATTAAAAATATGAAGGAAAAAGTATGGATAATAGAGAAATTAAAATTGAATTAAGTGAAGCAAATCGAAAATTATTACAAAGTGAAGACAGATGTGATAAATATGATTATATTGCAGCGGTAGTCTGTGGGGCTATTGGAGGAATGATTGATATATTTGGAGTCGGAAGTCCTGGAGATAGTGCGTTAGGAACATGGACAGATCAACAAGTTGATAAAGCAGTAATGGCTTTTTCCAGAAAAATGGGTTGGAATCCGAAGGAAAGAAATGTGGATAATGTTAAATCAGCAATCGGATTTTTAGAGCGAAATTCAAGAGTAAATTATGATCAGAGAAAGCCAGGGGATGTCAATGATCTGTTTAATATTGCACCGAAAACTCATCATATGATGTCTTTGGCACATTCTCCGGATGTTGTGGGATTGTTCTTTTCGATTTTGAATCAATTTGCTTCAAAATCAACGTTTGTTGTAAATGGACGATTAGTCACAATTTTCACTGATACATTTGAATTAAAAGGTGGAAATTTTATTATGAAAATAATGTGTGGAGTTTCTAACTGGATCATTCATTTAATGTCTGATATAGCGGGAAGTTCAGGAGCACATGGCAGAGGAACCGGTATTGTAATGCCGTTTTATGAATTCTTTGGTTTTTGTAAAAATGGAAGCTTTAATTATAAAAATGAAAAGAAGAATCTGGCAGAAATTGCTCAGATAGCATTTACACAGGGATATGATTTCAGGTTTGGAATGGCACAGGCTATTCCTGTAATAGTTACAGAACTGACAATTCGGCTTATTTGGATGTTAAGAAGATATATTCAATATCATAAACCACTTAAAGAGTGTATTCCTACTTCTAAAAATGCAGATTTGCGAGTGATGCTTTTGATCGGAAATGGTACGTTATGTGTAATGGATGGGATTGATGCAGGAATCAGATCCGGCGGGAACTTTTTGGCATTTTTCATGCGCATGAATTTATGTGCATGGGTAAGATTGACAACATTAGTTTTGAAAGAAGTTTGTATCAGAGTAGGCTTGTCAAACGCTGTTCAAAGGCAGCTTGATGCATATAAAAGAATCAATGAATTGCTGGTACAGTATTTAGAACAGTTGAGACAGATTGATTTGGAACAGTATAAAAAAGAAACTTCTGAGTTTGAAAAGGTTATAACAGTATTTGTAAAGGCAGAGTCAGAAAAAGAACTGAACAGATTGTTGCTTGAAGAATTTGAAAAACTAGGAATTAAGAAACCATGGGAGGGAGATTTTAATGAACATATGTCAAATAAACATGGAAAGTTGGTATTTGAATAGTGTTTGAATGTGATAAATGTGGGTGTTGCTGTAGAAATCTTGGTAAATCAAAAATATATAGTGAATTGGACAAAGGAGATGGAACATGCAAATATTTAGTTGGGAATTTGTGTTCAATATATGATTTCAGACCATTATTGTGCAGAGTTGATGAGTGTTATGAGAAATTTTTTAAAGACACAATGTCACTGGAAGAATATTATAAAGCAAATTATGATGCTTGTAATAAAATGAAAAAACAGGAAGGAGAAAAATATGCCAATACCATTTATTTTAGGGGGATTAGCTGGCAGTCGCAGGGGTAGCAGGTGTTGTTAATGGAGTAAAAGGTGCATCAAAGATGAAGGATGCAAATGATACGATGAAAAGGGCGGAGTCGCGACATAAAGCTAATATTGAAAAATTTGAAAGTAAAAACAGAATTACCTGTAGTAAAATGGATGAAGTAGGAACACGAGAACTGACTATTTTAAAGAGTTTTCAACAATTCTCAGATGTACTTGAAAGAATTCAGGGAAGACCAGAATTTAAAGGATATAAGAAGAATGACGTTGAATTACCGAAATATGATGCTGAAGAATTGAAGAATGTATCAGTTGGTGCAGGTGTTCTTCTGGGAGGTATTACAGGTGCTGCTGTTGGAACAGCAGGAGGATTTGCGGCGGCAGGTGCTACTACAGCTGCAGTAATGGCTTTGGGAACAGCATCTACAGGAACTGCGATAGCAAGTCTTTCAGGTGTTGCTGCCACAAATGCTACATTAGCGGCACTTGGCGGAGGATCATTAGCTGCCGGAGGCGGTGGAATGGCACTTGGAAGTACAATTTTAGGCGCATCGACATTAGGAGTTGGATTGCTGGTAGGTGGAGTTATTTTTAATATTGTGGGTGGTTCATTGTCTGATAAAGCTGATGAAGCATGGGCACAGATGTTGAAAGCGGAAAATGAGGTAAATGAAATATGTAGTTATTTAAATGAACTTTACTGTGTGGCAATGAACTTTAATAATAGTTTGATTACGGTAAATGCATGTTATCAAAGACATTTCGAAAAACTAAAGAGGATAGTTGTTGAAAAAAGAAAAGTTTTTTGGGATGATTTTACAGAAGAAGAAAGGACTATTACAGAAAATACAGTGCTACTGGTAGGTCTGCTCTTTAAAATGTGTAAAACTAAGCTGGTATTTAAAGATGAGGTTACAGATAATAATATTGTAAATGAATATGCTGTTAATAAAACAATACAGGATGCAAAGAAGTTTATAGCAGATAATGGTTTATATATTTAACTAAATGGCAAAGTGGATGATTTTATCCGCTTGAATTTGTATAAAGGAGCAATAGAAAATGAGCAGAGAAAGAGATTTTATAAGAAAGGTTTTAATATGGATATCAGTGATGACATTAACAGTATCAGGGATATTCCAGATAAATTCACAGGAGGTTCAGGCCGCTTCAGCATCAACTGCAAAGAAAGCTTATGCGGCATTTTTATCAAAATCAGTAAACTGGGATGGAAGTACTTATATCGCACCTTCTAATTTAAAATTTGGACTGACTGATATTAATAATGATTCAATTCCGGAATTATATGTATGTACAAAAAAATGGAATTACAATTACGATTACAAATTATATAGTTACGTGAATGGAAAAGTCAAATGTATTTATTCTTTTGACAGATATTATAAAATGGGACAGATATATGCCTCAAAAGGTGTATTTGTTAATGTTGGAACGGGATTGAAATATGGAAGTACAGTGTATACATATCTGAAATATTCAGGGGGAAAAGTATCAAAAAAAGCAGAAAGACTTTATTCCGGATATACAGGAAATACTACTTACTTTAACGGAACTGGTAAAGCAATTAGTTTTAAATCTTACAAGAATATTTTGCAAAATCTGACTGGTGGGGCGGAATACAAAAAGGCACCTGTCTTATATGATAATACAACAGCTAACAGAAATGCGAAATTGAATACAAAAACCAGCGTATCTGAGAATCCGGTAAAGTTTAAAGTGAAAAAATTATGGGCCTTTTCTAATGGTGGATTCTATTTGAATATTACAAGTATCAGTGGAAACAAAATGAAAGTTTCTGTACATATGCCTAAGATGGATAGAAACAATATTACTGCAATTATTGATTCAAACGGAAAGAAGGCAACGGCTAAATTTACATGTTCAGATGGAGAAAGACATACATTGACATTTGTAGTTTCCGGAAATGGAATTAAGGTCACTGAGAAATCCTATTGTGATCAGAAACTTATTGGGTGGTCTTCAGCAGACAAATATGAGACTACGATTACACATGGATTTTATCCACAATCACACTTTTATTAAATAAAAAAATTATAGAAAAGTAGAAGAAAGAAAAGAGCGGATAATAAACGGGATAGTTTATTATCTTGAATTAAATCTTTTGGTATAAGAAGAATCACGACCATCAGCTAAGCCGGTGGTCGTGATTCTTTGATAATGAGAATTTAATCGAATCAAGTAAACACTGCTTCAATTAAGAATATCTGCTTGACCGTATTCTATTTTTTCTGGCAATGGGGTTTGGATATATCCTGTTAAAACATTTTGTGAATATCAGTATGCGGGCAGCAATAGATCAATATGCATTAAATATATACTGCCAGTGAATGAAATGAAAAGATGAGTAAGTTATAATAAGCAATGAAGGAAAAGAAAAATATTGAAGTTCAAATTGCTATTGTCCAAGGAAGGTTCAATCACTGGACAGTAGCAGACCGATAATATTTATCACAGCTGCTCTCTGAGCAGGAGTCAGCAGATTCCACTGTGACAGCATATTTTTTTCTTCTTCAGTCATGGAAACCAGAACATCTGTATCATTAAAGAATTCTGCCAGAGTAATACCAAAGGTCTGGCATATAATTTCAAGTTTGTCTATGGGTGGCATAAGATTTTTCCGGTACCACGTGGAAATAGTAGATTGTGGAATACCGGACAATTTGGAAAGACGATATGTTGTCCATCCCCGTTCTTCCCGTAAAGAGGTTATTTTTTCTAATACATCAAACAATTTCGCATCTCCTTTAATTCCATATTACGTTAATAATATTTCGACAAATTACTTTACAATAGGTGTTAAAAGACGTAAAATTATTATCGTAAATACAAATTATTTAAAACTATCAAATAGTATATCGGAAAACGGATTAAGTATGAGGAAAATCTGAGAATTGGAAAATAGTTCTCAGGGTGAAACGGATGTAGAAAATTCGTTTGATAGTAAAATGGGAGGGAGATTTAATATGGATATAGCCGAAAAAATTAATGAGATAGTGAAAAAAAGGCAGGAAAAAATACCGCAGATTATACAAATGCAGCAACGATTAACCCAAATAAATAAGGTGGTTGCGGATCTGGAAAACACATGTCAGGAAATGCTCGAAAAAAGTCTTGAAAGCAGTGTCTGCATAGCAAAAGAAAATCTTACTATTTTTGAACAATTGAGGACAATTGATACAGCAACATTTCATAATTATTATGATAATGTTCAGGATTTACTGGAACAGTTGAAAATCCGATTTTCAAGAAAACAGATACACATTAGTTTTGTAGGGCGTGCAGGACAGGGAAAAAGCCTTGTAATGCAGAATATAAGTGGACTTTCTGGAGAAATCATTCCCTCTTCGAATGGAGAGGACTGTACAGGTGCAAAATCAATTATCACAAATTCCGGCGATGATACTGTAACTGCGGAAATTACATTTTATACACGAAAAGAATATAAAGATATTGTGAATAAATATCTGAGTGAAATATTTGGAAAAGATGTTTATGAGATAGACTCAGTTGATGAGATTGAGGGACTGAAACAGAAACAATTGCAGTCAAAAATAGATATTACAAGTGCTCAGAAACAGTCTTTATATTTACAGCTTGAAAAATATATAGAACATAGTGCGGAAGTGATTCCGTTGCTTGGAAGTGTAAAGAAAATACCGGCAGAGGAAATTGAAAGTTATGTTGCTCAGTATAACAGTAAATATAAAAAGCAGAAGTATTTTACATATCTTGGAGTGAAAGTTGCTAATATCCTGTGTGCATTTCCATATAAAGACTGCGGGAAAATAGTACTTGTAGATACAATTGGTCTGGGAGCAACGGCACTTGATATTCGGGAGCAGATGTTGGAGACAGTAAGTAATGACAGTGATGTTATTTTGCTGATGACGCGTCCGGACGCACAGCGTCCTCGTATTGAACAGGATGACATTGATATTGTAAATGATATAAGTAAAAAAATGACAGCAGATTATACCAGACGTATGTTGTTCTGGATTATTAATGAAGTAAACAGTGATGTCTCTAATAATACAGCAGGAATTCCGTTTATTATGGAAACATTGAAAAAAATGCCGGATTTCCCGGTTGCGGATAAATTACGGGTGGATTGTAAAGATAAAGAAACTGTAGAGAAAAAACTTCTGGTTCCTGTTCTTGAAAAGTTATCAAGAAATTTACCGGAAATGGATGACGTATTATTAGGTAAGGCGGAAAAAAGCCTGTATAGGCTTTATCAGGAATATCATCTTATTGCAAATAGGATTGGGGAAACATTTAAAGCATCTGTGGATGAAGATGCAAAGAGAGAATTTGACAGTAAAATCGTTGATATTATAGGTGAAATGACTAATTCTGTACGGGAATTGTATTTAGAAGGTGGACCTTATGGAAAAGAAAGACGGAATGTATGTGAAAGTTTAAAAACAGCGTCAGAAGAAAAATTAAAAAATATATTAAAGTTGGTTCCTGAAAAAGAAACTGTTATGGAAGTATTAAATGTGGGAACAAAGAATCAGCTTAATGTATATGAAATATTCACAAATCAGATACGCATTGCTATTATTGATGATTTTCTTAAATTGAATGTTACTTTGCATGATCTGGTAAAGAAAATGAAACAGGACGTTTTATATTGTCTCGCAGATGAAACCCAGGGAAAACTTGGAAGATTATTTAATGCATCAACAGAAAATGAAGATGAATGGCTAGAAAAAATGATTTCCTATCTCAGTGGTTATCCCAGATATAAATTAATCGTGGAGGCACTAAAAAAATTAGCTGATTTTGATTTGAAAATGGAGAGTTATCTGATTTATCGTGTAAGAAATCATTTAGATGTCATTGATTTAAGTGTGCTTGGACAGGTGACTATAAAGGGAAAGAAAAAAGAAGAACAGGCGGACGATATTATATTCTGGCTGGAACATAATCTGGAAATTGTTTACAAATCAATTAAAGAAGAACTGGAACCCTTATATAGTTATCCTAATAGTGCATTATGGGCTGTAGTAAAGGATTTTTATGACCGTATTGTATGTGCTAAAGATGGAAAACGAGAAGTAACAGATGAATGGAGATACCTGTATGAAGATTCTATACCATGTATCTGGGAAGATGAATATCTTGAATATCAGCAACAAAAAGGTGTTAGTGATAAATGGAATTTTCTGGTGAATAAAATTCGCAAATATGATGATAAAAATCAATTTGAATTTACATATATGGAGGTAGAGTAATGGCTGCGAAAAATGCATTAAAAGTACAGGTTATGATGGTTGGAGGGCGCCGTTGTGGAAAGACTAGTGTTCTTGCTGCCATGAAATCAAATTTTGAACAACAGTTTGCAGAAACTGATCTGACTATGTCCTATGCTGATTTAGAAACATTAAGTATTTTAGAAGAAAAAAATAATGAGATAGAAGAATATTTTCTTGGAAGCGACAATCGTACTTTTTCACCAGATAGTAATCCTACAGCAGAGATGACGACATATTCATTGGAAGTAGGAATTAAAGATAAGCGGGACAGTATGCAGGTTAATTTTGTGGATTATCCAGGAGAGTGGTTAGCCGATAAGGAACACGAGAATCTTTTGTTTGAAACGATGAAAAAAAGTCAGGTTTTAATGATTGCTATTGATACGCCACATATGATGGAAGAAGAGGGAAAATATAATGAACGACGCAATTTTTGTCATAGGACAGGAGAAATGATAAAAATGGCTTTGGAAAAGGCTCGTCCACAGAGAATGCTAGTGCTATTTGTTCCACTGAAGTGTGAGAGATATTTGAAAGATAATAAAATGGATAAGGTACTTACTGCAACAATGCAATCATATGAAGAATTAATTAGATACTTTAAAAAAAATCCGACCAAGTATGAAGTTGCTATTACTCCGATTTTTACACTTGGAAAGGCATATTTTAGTCATTTTGAAAGAGATAGAGAAAGTGGTGATGTCAAGATAAATCGTCAGTTTGGCACTCCGAAAAAGGCGATTTATTGTTTTGATGATAATGCTGGCAGAAAACCAGAACCCAAGCATTGTGAGCAACCATTAGTATATTTGTTGACATATCTCATGTACCTTTCCGAAAAAAATAAAAAAAATATATTAAAGAAAAGTTTATGGGACTGGATTATAGAAGCAATGATGGAACTTTTTTTAAAACATTCAAGTCCTGAAGATTATCAAAATCAGAAAAAACTGTTATTGAAGAAATTAAAAAAATCAGGAGAAGGATATCGCATTCTTCAGGATCCTATGAAATTTGATGAATAGGGAGTGGATATTATGCAAATCTATTATTATTGTAGTTATGAAGGTTCTCCGGCAGGATATCATATTGGTAAAGTTGAAACTTCTTCGTATGATATTGATTTACAGGAACCAAGTTGCGATAAAATAAATCCATTTATACAGCAGTGTTTTGAAAATGGAATAGTCAGAGGAGGATATGGCAAGATTCCCGAAAGTGCAGATACGTATTTCTTATTAAAGAAAAAGTTTACTGCAACAAAGGAAAACGTGAAATATTATATTAATTTTGCCATTGTTACAGATGAGTGGACAGAATTTGAAGCATTAATGCAGAAGGAAAATACAGAAACTGAAATTATAAATAATTATTTGGAAAGCATTAAACCAGATACTCTTTTTTACTTTGGATATCGCATTCAGACGGAAAAAATAAAAAAAATCAGTTCCTGTGGATATGGAAGTATTTTCAACATAAATCATGATTATCTTAATATGGTTAAACAAAAAGACGCAGTGTTTATAGAAACGTCTACAGGAGTTCCGGATATGGAAACATTAGAAAAAAATCTACAATTAAGAAAAAAAATAGATGAGAAGGGGATAGAAAGGTGTAAAATAGCAGAAAAGCTATTTTGTTACAAAAAAAAAACTACGATTTATATGAAGAGTATGATTATAATTCTGGTGATTTTTCTTGGGATAATATGGATAATGAGCCAAAATTTTCTGGAGAATGGAGGAATGAAATAATAAGTGAAGTAAAAATAATAGGAAAAAGAATTAAGAATAGGACTGTTGAAAAAATTAAAGAGAAATTTGAGGAGCAAGAATAGAGTTTATATAACGGGAGAGAAGATTTAATTCTTTTGAACTTCTATTAATTTTTATAGAAGTGTTGCGAACAAAATGGGGAGAAAAGTATTTGGAAATATTTTTCTTCCCGTTTTAGCATAAATAAGTAACACATTGAAGTTCAACTTAGAAAGACGTAAAAAATTATTACTGAGGGAGAAGAAAAAACTATGAAATATTTAATACATACAGAAGGGAAAATTGTTAATTTACAAGGAAAATCGTATAGAGTTAAAGCCTCTACAAAAGAAGAAGCACAACAGCTGGCGAGAGAACAATTTATAGAGGAATATGGTTGTAATGGAGAAATTTATACCAGTAAAGCCATAAAAACTAAAGTAGTTACAGCCGGTTCCATAATCGGTATGCTGATTGCAGTTTTATTATCTTTTATTAACTGGAAATCAGAACATGCAACGATCTCCATAAAACCAGATCTTATTTCAACTGTAATGGCAATTGTGATATATTCAGCTTATGTTATTAGGTTTAAAGGGTTGCAGAGAATGTCAGATTGTACAGATTGGATTTTTTTTATATTGTCAGTTTTATTATTGTCTTCATTTATTCAGAGTATTTTGTCCAGTCGGGAATTTCAAATTCCTATTATAGGGACATATATTGACTGCAGAATGCTTTTTGTATTGGCAATGATTTTATCCTGGCTAGGTTTAAAAATTCTAAGTGTTGGATGTATGGCATTTATAGTTCTTTGTGGATTTTTTAAAATCATAAGCTTGAATGTAGCTATGGGAAATATATGGGGAACCGTTTATGCAATGGGTGCAGCAGTTGGGATTATACTTTATTTGGTGATTGAACCGGCGATTCAGGAGATGCTTCCATATTATCACAAATGTGCACAACGTACTTTTATGGGAATGAAAGACAACATTTATGAGGCTGGGAAAGAGGCCAGATTAGCAGGCGAGAAGCTAACTGATTATGGAAAACAGACAATATCAACTGTAAAAAAACAAAATTGTAAAAAAGAAATATCTAAGACCTCAGACACAAATCATCAGATTCAAGATTCTCAGAAATAAAGTTTACATAATTCAAAAAATGAAAATCAAAAAACAAAAGAAAAAATACAGAAATTTAATTCAACAGGAGAAAATTAATGTGGAAAATAATAGTAAGTATTGCAGTAGCTTTGTTGGTAGCAACATTGATTTTTGGAGGAGGATATGCATGTGGAAATTTGTCTAAAACGAAAGACAAATCAGGTGTAGAAAATGATATTGCTGAAAAAAAAGAAGACGAACGATATCTTACAATCATAAACGAAACAGGACAAATTATAAATGAAGTTTATATTACTGTAGGTGAAGGAACAGAAATTAATGCAGCGCATAAAGTGAATCCTAAAAAAGAAAGTTTTTCAGTAAAAATTCCGGATGACTATGATGAATATTCAATATTTCATGTAACATTAAAGGACAGATATGGATTTTTATATGAAAAAGAAATATCAGATGTAAAAGAAAAGGGAAGAACAGAAGTAAAGTTGACAGAGAAAGATAAGGTTAAACAAAAAGGTGATTGGAAACGAAAGATAGACCAGATTTTTAATGGTGATTGATTATGGAGTATCTATAAAAAGCAATATAGGGAGAAAATATTATGAGTAAAAGGAAAAATTTATTTAAAATATCAATTGTTACCAGTGTGCTACTTTTAAGCAGTATTGCATTTTCTGGAAGTACTGATGTTATGGCATCCAATCCAATAAATTATAAGAATATGCCAGAGTACGCTACATATGAAAGTGTGATAGCAGATGCAGGAGCGACTGAGGGAAATTTAGGTATTTCAGTGGCATTATATGATATTGATCAGGATGGAATTAGGGAACTGATTATCTCACATGGCACGTGTCTTGCAGACTGGGTAAATGATGTTTATACACTGCAAGATGGAAAATATGTAAGTATGATTGGCACAGTGGGAGATCAAGGCATGTTTTATACAGCCCCTGATGGAAATGGGATGTATTTTGTATGGGGAAAACAGGGATGTCAGAGAATTACTCGTGTTACAAAGAGTGGAAATGCTATAACAGAGACGGAGATAGAATCAAGACAGCTTGGTGAGAATGAAAATTATACTGAATTTGATAATAAGATAGAACTCCTTTCGCCATCGGATATTCCGACAGGCAGCAATTCGTATGATGTAGAAGTAACAGCCCCAGATGGCGGTGTAAACATGCGCTGTGGCGCAGGAGTGGAGTATGACAAAGTTCTTCCAGACATAATTCCAAACGGAACAGTTCTGACTGTAACTCAGGAAGCAGTGGCTTCCAATGGAAATTCATGGGGCTATACAAATTATAATGGAACATACGGATGGATTGCGCTTACTCAGGTTACTAAATATGAAGAACCAACAGAAGGTGCTCCGATTCCACATACACGTTATGTGATTAACTGCAATGAAAGTATTACTCTTCGCACAAATCCAGATGTAAATGCTGCTGAAATTTGTCAGATTCCGTTGGGAACAGCCGTTGCTACATTCGGAGATGCCGGAAACGGATTTATTTCTGTGTATTATCAAGGTTCATCTGGATATTGTCTGGCAAGTTATCTGTCTGCTCCAGTGGACTGACAATTCTGATTTTTGCTGTGAAACGGTAAAAGAATATTTTGACAACAGAATTCTATAATAAACTGTAATCTGTATATATGTAAAAATCCTCGGAACGTAAGTTCCGGGGATTTTCCATTTAATATATACTTATTTATCTGCCCCATAATATCTGTCATCGCCGAAGCCAAGGATCAGCATGAAGATTGGCGGTAAGAAAATAAGGCCAATGGCGAATCCTGTGCCTCTGCCAAAAGCTCTTGCAAGCTTAACACTGTACATAATGCTGATTATGGCAAGTATGATTTTGATCAGTACGATGATCATGGAGATCATTAAACTGTCGTTTGTTTCAAGAGTTCCCTGTAAGCAGGAAGATACGATTCCAAGAACCAATGTCAGCCAGAAATATGCAGGTTGCCATGCGATTTTATAAGAAATATAATCGCCATATATTGGAATAATACTTTTCCATCCGGCCTCCCCTGCTTTGGTAAAGATTCTCCAGTTGGCAATGATCTGCAGAAGCCACCATGCGAATGCGATCATCAGATACATACCGCCCAAGAGCATCAGACTGCTGATAGCTATAAGACCCATTTGTGTTCCTCCATTTCTTTTTGTGAGATATGATACAATGTATCATTGGTGTAGATGCGTAGTTGAGAACTATGTTTGTTCTCCTGAAGTATTTATACTAAATCCATTAAAGCATATTCTCAGGAGTTCGTCAATTATCAAAGAAGATTGTAAATTTTATATTTGATAGTTGGCTACGTTACTGTAAGGAACAAAAATAACGTTTGGCCATAAGTGAGAAAACTATTGTTGCTGTGGCGTAAAACATATACTGTCAGTGAATGAAAAGCTGATAAGAGAAGGGTATAATGAGTGTAATAAAGATGAGTGAATTATAACAATCCTCTAAATGAATTACTGAAGATTGTACATAAGTGAGGTGAAAACTATGGCAGCAATACTTATGATCGCTTACATAGCGGCAGCATATTGGGCGACTAATAAGATATGGTGGTCTAAGAAAGTGTATGTTTATTCCAATGCAACATACTTCTACATGACACGTTTTATTATCTGTATGGTTGCAGGATTTGTGACAATACCCATTGCACTGCTGCTGACATTGGTCGGTAAAAAATGAAATAAGAGGGGAAAGTAATATGGAAGCACTGGAAACTCAAGCACAGGCTACACAGGAAAAAGAAAATGCTGTGACAAAGCAGAATATGAAGTATACCATGAGTTCTTCAAGAGGAATTTATTTATCGTGGCTGACGGGAAGGATTTACAGCACAATTCTTGCTGATCACGAAAAGCTGACTATAGATATAAGGCCGGTAAAGAAGAATATGATTCCTGTGATTTATTATGAAGATATTACGGCAATACTTATGAACTACAAAATACCAGGATATTATATATTTTTCATTTGTCTGGCAGTGATTTCCTGTTTTTCCAATCCTGGAATGATTGTATTTGTTTTTCTGTTTATATGGGCAGGCTCTAACCGTAAAATAACAATATGTCTGAGAAGCGGAAACAAAGCAATTATATATGCAAGAAGAAAGAAAATAGCTACAGCATTTGTCGAGGATATTAAAGAAAGAGCGAAGATATAATTAACAGTAAATGTTACAAAAGAAAAGGGGGATAACTATGGCAGCAAAAACAATTATGAAAAGGATTGCAATAGCAGCATTATCAGCGGTTATTTTACAGGGAGTAACGCCTCTGGACAGTTTAAATGTATATGCCTCAGAGAATACAGGTGCAAGCTATACAGCACTGGATTTGTATACATATATACAGGATCAATGCAGTACAGAGTATACATTAACGGAGAAGGCGGAAACTTTTCTGGAAGAACATGATGATCTTTTCCCTGCTTCACCAGAACTGGTAATACCGGATGAAATGATAGATGCAGAACTGGATTTTCGCCATATCAACAAAAATCCATCCAGATATGGTGATAAGCTGATGAGAATTTCGGACGCATACGTAATACAGGTTCAGGAAGAGGAAATGGAAGAAGGACATTATCTGACATGGCTAAATCTGATAGATGGAGAAGAACAGCAGTATTCTGTTTATTATAATGGAGAATTGGATGATGTTTTCGAGGATGATACAGTAGAAGTAACCGGTCTGCCGCTTGGAACCAGTTCATTTGAGAATACCGAGGGTGGAGACACGCTTGTTGTTGTATTAGCGGGTTGTAGGGTTAACAATATTGATTAAATGGGTTACTGTTCACTGGTAATATCCCGCGAGGTGTTTTTTGTGAGCGAAGGTCACAGAAAACCCGAGATATACCGCGCGAATTTATGCGATTAGCATAAATTCTGTGCATCGCGAAGCGTGTTACTGAGAACGGAGTGAACAGTAACTTAAATGGAAATAAAACTCAGAAAAAAGTCACAAATGATATTGAAATAAATGCCTGTATGTAGTATAATCAGACGCAAATAAAAGAAAATTCTTCGGGGTTGTGGTGATCAGCATCAGCTGAGATTCCCTACCGGCGGTTATAGTCCGCGACCCGCTTAGGTGGCTGATCTGGTGGAATTCCAGAACCGACAGTATAGTCTGGATGAGAGAAGAACACGCGATATTTACCATACGTGCTCATTACCCCGGATATGATCCGGGGTTTTTTATATGTTGAAGAGAATCTTCATTATATAAAAAGCTTGTGGAATTTTCTTTTAACAGGATATGAGACATATCCATAAAGAATAATTTCAAAGGAGAGAAACAGTATGAGTGAACAGGTATTAAGAAATGGAAATGCGATGGCGAGGAGTAAGACGAGAACCATTACACAGATAGCCATGCTTGGCGCTATCGCAGGAATTTTAATGAATCTGGAGTTTCCGCTTCCTTTCCTGGCACCGACTTTTTATCAGCTGGATTTTTCAGAAATCCCGGTACTGGTTGGCTCATTTGCAATGGGACCGATCGCAGGTGTACTGATCGAGCTGGTGAAAATTCTTGTGCATCTGGTAACAAAGGGCTCTATGACAGCAGGTGTAGGCGATGTGGCAAACTTCATTTTTGGATGTACATTTGCAGTCCCGGCAGGTCTGATCTACCGCTATAAATCTGTTAAGAGCAGAAAACATGCAGTGATCGGAATGGCAGTTGGAACCGTACTTACAGCAGTAGTTGCATGCTTTATCAATGCATTCGTGTTACTTCCGGCATACGGAAAGGCTTTTGGAATGCCGGTAGAAGCATTTATCGAAATGGGAAGTGCAGTACACAGTTCTGTAAATAATCTTCTTACATTTGCAGCAATGATCATTTTCCCATTCAACATATTCAAATATGCTCTGACATCCCTGATCGTATTCCTGATTTATAAGAGAATCCGCGTGGTGCTCAAGGGAGATTGATTTTATATCTGATAAAGAATAAATAAATTGGCAGTACAATAAATAAAAAAGAAGAACAGCCGTATGATGAAAAATCTGCGGCTGTTCTTCTTTTTATGTGTAAAAAATAATTACGGAAATTGTCAGACAGACTTAAAAAAGATACGATAATATGGTAAGATAAAACAGACGATATAAACATCGGAATGTGAGGTTTATAAAATGAATGATACAGGAATCAGACCGGAAGTTATAGAAGAAATCCGAAACCTTGCGCAAAAATATGATATTGAAAAAGTAATTCTTTTTGGTTCGAGAGCAAGAGGGGATTTCAGAAGAACAAGTGATATAGATATTGCAGTCACAGGAGGAGATTTTGCAAGGTTTGCGTTAGATGTGGATGAAGAGACAAGTACTCTTCTGGAGTATGATATTGTAAATCTTGATCGTGACATGCAGGATGAATTAAGAGAATCTATAGAGAAGGAAGGGAGGATTTTGTATGAGAAAATATGAGAATTTCTGCAATGCACTGTCTAACATGAAAGATATTTATAATTATGAAGAACCATATGATAATGTAGTGATTACCGGACTCGTAGGATTGTATGAAATTTGTTTTGAGCAGTCATGGAAAATGATGAAAGAAATACTGGAGATTCATGGATATGCAGAGGGAGCAACAGGTTCACCGAAAATCATTCTGAAGACTGCCTATAAAGCAGGAATGATAAGAGATGAGGAGCAGTGGCTTCGTGCATTGCAGGCAAGAAATAATGTTACACATTCTTACAATCAGAAAATTGCGTTAGGAATTATAGCTGATGCAAAAGAAGAGTTTTATCAGATGTTTTGCGAACTAAAAACAGAGATAGAAGAAAATTGGCTGTAATAATCAGCGAAGGTATAGAAAGCGAAAGGAAGTATCCATTATGGGACAGATACACAATATTGAAAAACTGACAGATTGTAAATTTTTAAATTTGTACCATTTAAATGCAACAAGCATTCACAACACTCCTGTGTCATATTTCGTGGCATCCCGTGCGAAGAGTATTAACGAATTAAAGATAAAAACAGGTAAAAACACTCCGGATGGCGTGATCATTTACAGTCTTTATGGGGAAAAGAGAGACAGAGTTGTATTAGTACGTCAGTACAGATACGCAATTGGCGGATATATCTACGAATTCCCGGCAGGTCTGGTAGAATCGAACGAAGAATTCCATGAGGGTGCAGTAAGAGAAATGTACGAGGAAACAGGACTGAAATTCACACCGCTGAAAGTAGATCCTGCATTTGAGAAACCTTATTTCACAACGGTTGGCATGACAGATGAATCCTGCGCAACTGTTTATGGATATGCGGAAGGTGAAATCAGTAAAGATGCACAGGAAGACACAGAGGAAATTGAAGTTGTACTTGCTGACAGAGAAGAAGTAAAGAGGATTCTGCGTGAAGAAAATGTAGCGATCATGTGTGCATATCAGCTTATGCATTTCCTTCAGGATGAAGAACCTTTTGCATTTTTGAAGGAAGAACTTTAACCAAATCAAGCAAGTAGCGAAGCGGATGATTTTATCTGCTTGACTAAGGAGAATTAAAGGAGAATTAAGATAATGGCAAAATGGCAGAGAAGCTTCTTCCAGCCTGTGCTTCCGCTGGGAGAAGATGGACGGAGAGTTACAGGAAGTAAAGAACACATTGCACTTTCCAGAATGGCAGCAGGAGAGGGAATGGTCCTTCTGAAAAATGAGAAAAATGCACTTCCGATTCGGAGAGGGACGAAAGTCGCACTCTTTGGTAAGGGTACTGTAGACTACGTAAAAGGCGGCGGAGGAAGTGGCGATGTAACTGTAGAATATATCCGTAATCTTTATGAGGGCATGAAGATTAAAGAGGATGAGGGAAAAGTAGAAGTTTTCGATAAACTTGCGAAATATTATGAGGAAGACATTCAGAAACAATACGCAGATGGTGCAGTACCAGGTATGACAGTTGAGCCGGAGCTTCCGGATGAACTTCTGAATGAAGCGCGAGAATATACAGATACTGCAGTAATTACCATTTGCCGTTTTTCAGGCGAAGGATGGGACAGAAAATGTGAAGCAGCACAGGATGGATACGTTCTTGACGGAGAGGAAAAAAGAAACTCCGAGTTGTCAGCGAAGATTTTTGAAAACGGTGATTTCTGCCTGACAAATGCAGAGAATGCCATGGTAGAGAAAGTAAAGAAAGCATTCCCACATGTAATCGTAGTGATGAATGTTGGCGGTATCGTGGACACGAAATGGTTCAGAGACTGTGATGAGATCCAGTCAGTACTGATGGCATGGCAGGGCGGTATGGAAGGTGGTCTTGCAACAGCAGATATACTTTGTGGTGATGTTAATCCATCCGGTAAATTATCCGATACTTATGCAAAAGATCTGGAAGATTATCCATCCACAGCAAACTTCCATGAGTCTGCATTCTATGTAGATTATACAGAAGATATTTATGTAGGATACCGTTACTTTGAGACAATTCCGGGTGCAGCGGAGAGAGTAAATTATCCGTTTGGATTTGGACTTTCCTACACAGATTTTGACTGGAAGGTGACTGGTGCTTCCGAAGAAAACGGTGTGATCACAGTTCTTACTGAAGTAACCAATACCGGAAAAAAAGCGGGAAAAGAAGTTATCCAGCTCTATTACGGAGCACCACAGGGTAAACTCGGAAAGCCTGCGAAAGTGCTGGGAGCATTCAAAAAGACCAGCATTCTTCAGCCGGGTGAACGCCAGATCCTTACCCTGAAAATTCCTGTGAATCAGATGGCATCCTACGATGATCTGGGAAAAGTATGCAAATCAGCCTATGTTCTGGAAGCAGGAGAATATGCAATCTATATTGGTACAAACGTAAGAGATGCAGCGAAGATTGACTTTACATATGTAGTAAAAGAAGATACAGTAACTGAGCAGTTAAGCCGGAAGGCAGCACCATATCATCTTCAGAAACGTATGCTTGCGGACGGTTCTTATGAGGAACTTCCACAGCGTGAATATGTGGAAGAAGAAGGACTTCCGAGACAGGATAAATATGCCATTGGTCTTCCATGCCCTGATACAAGAGGACAAAAAGGAATAGACTTTCTTGATTTTCTTGATTCCAAGGGAGTTCGCTTCTCTGATGTAGCAGATGGTAAAATGACATTGGATGAGTTTATGGATATCCTGACATTGGATGACTGTATCAATCTCCTTGGCGGACAGCCAAACACAGGATGTGCCAATACATTTGGAATGGGAAATCTTCCGGAATACGGAGTCCCGAATGTGATGACTGCAGACGGACCAGCCGGACTTCGTATTCTTCCGAAATGCGGAGTGAACACAACTGCCTGGCCATGTGCCACACTTCTTGCCAGCACCTGGGATGAAGAACTGGTAGAGAAAGTTGGTAAAGCAGGAGCGGAAGAAGTAAAAGAAAATAATATCAGTATCTGGCTTACTCCTGCCTGCAACATTCACAGAAGCCCGCTCTGTGGCCGTAACTTTGAGTATTATTCTGAAGATCCGTACCTTGCAGGAAAGACAGGTGCAGCTATGGTAAGAGGCATCCAGTCTCAGCATATCGGAGCAAGTGTGAAGCATTTTGCAGCCAATAATAAGGAGACAAACCGTAAGGATTCTGATTCCAGAGTATCAGAGAGAGCACTCCGTGAGATTTATCTGAAACAGTTTGAGATCATTGTAAAAGAGGCTCATCCATATACAATTATGTCCTCCTATAACCTGATCAACGGCATCCACGCTTCAGAGAACAAAGAACTCCTGACAGGTATTCTCCGGGATGAATGGGGATTCGACGGAATGGTTACAACAGACTGGTGGACATTCGGAGAACACTATCGCGAAACAAAGGCAGGAAACGATATCAAGATGGCAGCAGGATATCCGGAACGCATAAAAGAAGCATACGAAAAAGGCTTTATTACCGAAGGAGAGATCCGTCTCAGCGCAAGAAGAATCCTGAATATGATTCTGAAAATTGACTGATGAGTATCACTAATATTTTATACAGGAGCAAAAAAGATAATGGATGAGCGTAAACGAAGTTTAAGAAAAGAAATAGTCAGGCTGGCACTTCCGATCGCACTTCAGCAGTTCATGACAGCCCTGGTCGGAGCATGTGATGCGATCATGCTGGGAAAGTTAAGTCAGGATGCCATGTCAGCCGTATCACTGGCTACACAGGTTACTTTTGTATTTAATCTGTTTATGTTTGCATTTATGGCAGGCGAGAATATGTTTGTGGCACAATATTATGGGAAAGGGGATTACACAGGTATTTCTCAGGTGTTCAGCCTTGTGACAAAGATTTGTGGATGTATTGCAGTAGTATTTCTGGCAGGAACCCTTTTCTTTCCGGAACAGCTCATGAGAATCCTGACAAATGAGGAAACTCTGATCGTTCTGGGAAGTGAGTATTTAAGAGTCATCGGCATTTCCTATGTGTTTTCGGGAATTGCACAGACTTTCCTGGCAATCATGAAGAACTGTGGTGCAGTAAATATGAGTACCCTGATCAATGGGGTTATGGTAATTCTCAATATCGCATTGAATGCTGTTTTCATTTTTGGCCTGTCCGGCTTCCCGAAGATGGGGATTAAAGGTGCTGCACTGGCAACCGTACTTGCAACAGTTGTGCAGTTCCTGTGGAGTGTTGGTTATGTATTGTGCAGGATCAGAGCTGTGAAATTCAGTCTCAGAAGCTGTGAGAAAAAGTTATTTGGCCGTTTCTGGCAGAAAACAGTTCCGTTACTGATCAATAATCTTGCATGGGGAATAGGTTTTTCCATGTATTCTGTGATCATGGGACATCTGGGAACGGATGCTGTTGCCGCCAATGGAATAGCGAATATTTCCAAAAATCTTGTTGTATGCTTCTGCCTCGGACTTGGAAATGCAGGCAGTATCATAGTGGGAAACCGTCTTGGTGCAGACCGTCTGCAGGAAGCAAAAGAGGTAGGCGAGACACTTACCAAAACTGCGATTATTGCAGGAATTGTATCAGGCCTTGTCCTGATTGCCTTATCCCCATTTATCACAAAAATGGTAGATCTCACCCCGACAGCCCGCGGATATCTGCAAAAAATGCTGCTGATCTCTTCCTATTACATCGCAGGAAAATCAGTAAACTGTATGACAATAGGAGGAATCTTCGCAGCAGGCGGAGACTCCAAATTTGGAATGCTGTGTGATTCTGTAACTCTGTGGTGTATCATTGTTCCTCTGGGATGCATCTGCGCATTTATCCTGAAACTGCCGGTTATGGTTGTCTACTTTGTACTCAATTTGGACGAGATCATTAAACTGCCGGTGGTCTATAAACATTATAAGAAATATAAATGGATTAAGAATCTTACATAATTTTCGCTGTACCAGGATCGACTGATCAAAAAACAGGCACATATACCGGATATCCGGGATTATGTGCCTGTTTTGTCTTAATGATATTTATGCATCCGTACATAATAGCTGATGCATAAGATCACAGTGGCTCCGCTCCATGCTGCAATCTCTGCAAAGAAAATACCGTCCTGTCCGATAAAATGGGGAAGAATCAGTGCAGCACTGATACGCATGACAAATTCAGCCATACCACTTACCATAGGCATTAAGGTATCTCCCAGCCCCTGAAGTGCAGATCTGTACACGTACAGAAAGTACAAAACCCAGAGCATGGCAGCCATAATAGAAAGGTATTTAAAAGCAATTGCCAGTACCTGCTGTGTCTGCTGCGGTTCACCTGAGATGAAAAGTGAGAGAATATTTTTTCCAAATAAAAACATGGCAGCAGAAATGATCAGTGAGGTAAGCAGGGAAAGCAGCATACTGCTGCGGACGCCTTTTCTGATCCTGTCAATCTTTCTGGCTCCCAGATTCTGACCCACATAGGTAACGATGGCATATCCATAGGAAATAGCAGCCATTTCCAGCAGACCATAAAGCTTGTTTGTAGCTGTAAATCCTGCTACAAAAAGGAAACCGTAGCCATTGATCACATACTGGACTACCAGACCGCCCACACCGATGATGATATTCTGGAATACAACAGGAATACCAAGCTTCATCAGGCGGGCATTCATGCCGGAGGCAGGCATAAAATCTGCTCTGGTCAGATGAACGATATCAATTCTGCGTAAAATCAGGAAACAGTAAACAGCGGAGAAGCTCTGTGCGATCACAGTTGCGATTGCTGCTCCTGCCACACCCCATCCGAAGCCTGCCACAAAAAGGATGTCCAGTGAGACATTCAGCACAGATGCGATGATCATTGCGGTCAGCGGTGTTTTACTGTTTCCCATAGCCCTTAGGGCAGAGGCAAACATATTATAGGCTGCTGTGGCGGGGATTCCACAGAAAATGATGCGCAGATATAACAGAGACATTCCGATAATATTGGAAGGTGTATGCAGCCCGGTTAATACCAGCGAAGCAAATGACTGGCTGAGAATCAATACTCCGGCTGCGATGAATGCGGTCAGCCGGTAACTGTGAGCCAGAGATTTACGCAGATTGTCGAAATCCTTTGCCCCATAATACTGGGAGAGTTGAATAGAAAATCCCTGAGTGAGTCCTGTGGATATTCCTGTGACAACCCACATCAGAAAGTCAACAGCACCCAGTGCGGCAAGAGCCTCCACACCTGCAACCTGGCCAACAACCATGGTATCCACCATTGTATAAAGCTGCTGACAGATATTTCCCAGCATCAGTGGAATTGCAAAAAGAATGATCAACCGTCCCGGTGAACCGGAGGTCATATCCTGAATCTTGGTTTTCATTAGTATAAAAGTTCCTTTCCGGAGCATATTTGAAAAAGTTTAGAAATGATTATTCGAATATGCCCTGATATTTACATTAATAATTTGTAACTATTCAGTAGTCTGCTATCCCGCGAGGTGTTTTGGCACGTAAGTACCAAAATCCCGAGACATACAAGCCAAAATGCCATCACCGCAGGTGATTTTTAATGCATTTTGGCTCGTAACTGTGAAGGTACTGAACAGTTACGATAATTTTATATCATTAACGTGAAAAATGAAATATAATATTTCATCAGAATGATATAAATTTATCTGTTATGTTACTGTTCACACGCCGCTATCCCGCGAGGTGTTTTGGCATGAACATGCCAAAATCCCGAGACATACAGCGCGAATTTATGCGATTAGCATAAATTCTGTGCATCGCGAAGCGTGTTACTGAGAACGGAGTGAACAGTAACTCTGTTATTGTAGATATATTAACTGAATCAGCTGAATAAGTTAAGTCCCCTGCCTCAATTGCAAAAAGCAACATACTCTGTAGAGACAATGGCTATTTACAAATATGACAATAACAGGTATCATTCTTTTATAAATACATTAATAAAAGAAGGTAGAAACAGAATGAGCGGACTGGAAAAGAAATTTGCTACGAAATCAAAAATCGTAAATTATATTATAAATAGAGAATCCACATCAAAAGTGGAAATATCCAAAGAACTGAATCTGAGTATGCCAACAGTTCTGTCTAATGTAAAAGATTTATTGGAAAAAGGTATCATAATAGAAACTGGAGAATATGAATCCACAGGAGGAAGAAAGGCTAAAAGTATTGGAATCAATCCATCCTATCGTTATGCAATGGGAATTGTGATCACTGCAAATCATCTGGGAATGGTGCTGGTAAATCTGAAGTATGAGATTGTGAAATCAGAGCGGATCCGTCTGAAATTTGTATCTGATATGTCATATTGCAGTCAGGTGGCAGATTTTGCGACGAAATTTCTGAATCATATGAATGATGCAGAACAGAAAGAAAAGCTTCTGGGTGTTGGAATCTCTATTCCGGGAATCATTAATCAGGAGCAGAAACTGGTGATAAAATCCCACGCACTGAAACTTGAAAACTATAGTCTCAGTTTTCTGGAACAGGCATTTTCTGTCCCGGTTTATTTTTCAAATGATGCCAATGCGGCAATGATGGCAGAAGATATGAACACCTATCAGAATGCAATTTACCTTTCGTTGAATCAGACTCTTGGCGGTGCATTTTGCATAAGGGGAAATTTGTTTTCCGGAGAAAATCAGAAGGCCGGAGAATTTGGACATATGATACTTGTACCTCAGGGCCGCAAGTGTTATTGTGGAAAATCAGGTTGTGCAGATGCTTATTGCGCTGCAGGCGCACTTGTTGTTGAGTCAAAGGATTCTGTGGAACAGTTTATGCAGCTGCTTCAAAACAATGATGAAAAGGCAGAGAAAAAATGGGAAGAGTATCTTGATTATCTTGCAATTCTGATTTCAAACCTGCGCATGGCATATGATATGGATATCATTCTTGGAGGTGAAATGGGTGGATATCTCTCAGATTATATGATACCTCTTGGGGAAAAAGTAATGAAGTATAATGGATTTGATCATGATCTGAGATATCTGAAAAACTGTTCTTATAAGAAAGAAGCCTCAGCTGTAGGTGCAGCAAAGCATTTCTTGCAGGATTTTATCGGAAAGATATAGCCGATGGCATTCTTGAATCACTGATGATCTGCTGATATACCATATTAAACAAATATCTGAATATAAAAAATACCCTGATTACAACAAAGAAAGGTTGTGATCAGGGTATTTTGTTATTGTGCGGGAATTCAGCAGATAATTATGAGGAGTGTTATAGTAACATCTGCATAAAAATAAAATCTTTACTTTGTGCAACTGGTAGAAATGAGAAATATTTTTAAATGTTTATTGACAAATTTAGCGATTTGAATAATAATGTAATTACTTTAATAAAACATTTAATAAAAGTTAATAAACAACTAGAGGTTCAAAGTACATTCAACAAATAAGGAGGAAAATATTATGTTACAGCAGGTTATGACAAATCCAGGAGAAATTTTTTTCAGAGAGGTTCCCGTACCAGAGATTAAAGACAACCAGGTTTTGGTTAAGATTATGAATATTGGTATCTGTGGTTCTGATATCCATGTATATCACGGAAAACATCCTTTTACAAAATATCCGGTAACCCAGGGACATGAAGTATCAGGAGAAGTGGTAAAAACAGGTGATGCAGTAACAGAATTTCATGTGGGACAGAAAGTAACAATTGAGCCACAGGTATATTGTGGACATTGTTATCCATGCCGTCACGGAAAATACAATCTCTGTGAAGAGCTGAAAGTAATGGGATTCCAGACAACAGGAACTGCATCCGAGTACTTTTGCAGTTGATGCATCAAAAGTAACACCGATACCGGAAGATATGTCTTATGAAGAGGGCGCAATGATTGAGCCTCTGGCAGTAGCTGTTCATGGTGTTAAACAGATGGGCGATGTAACAGGAATGAATATTGTGGTGATAGGAGCCGGTCCGATCGGAAATCTGGTAGCGCAGTCTGCAAAAGGGATGGGAGCAGCTAAAGTTATGATCACAGATGTCAGTGATCTTCGTCTGGAAAAAGCAAAAGAG
>NZ_JBWJVP010000016.1:0-4611 GCF_056339915.1 Blautia sp. ZXY-1-B12
TGATTCATATTGCTATACTTAGTTTCGACTGCTTTACTTGCTGATTTCTTACGCTTATTAGCTTTCTCCATAGCATCTTGAAATTCTGATGTTGTCATTACCTGCTTAACGGTATCTTCATCCCACAATCTCATAGGAGCAGCCTTTCTATAATGAGGATTCGCTTTCAATACTGGATCTGGAAGAAATTTACTGATTAAACTTTTCGTCCATCCATACTCTTCAATAATTCTTGACTGAGTAATCATTTTATTATCATTCATAATACATAGCTCTCCTTTCTCTCAGTGGACAGATGCAACTCCATCCACTGATATTGATATATATTTCTCTGTGTGTCTTAAAGTTCCACTACATATTTACGTGATGGAATCTCAATCTCTTTATCAAGTTTAATTGACTGATTCACAATCATTCTGAGGACTTTGCAAACATACTCTTCGTCACCTCTGATTTCAGAAGGCTTTATCAGTATCAGATATGGATCAAGTTCATTGGCATGTTTTACAAGAAAATCAGCATATTCTTGTGAAGTAATCGATAAAATGCTACATAAATTAGTAGAAGATTCTGGACTAATGATGGCTATATTATCAGCGCCATTATACGATTTACCCAATTATAATAGGCGCAAATTTTTTAAAGAATTCTCATTATTGCTAGAAAAATATAGCAATTCTTCTGATTATTAAATCTTAATTTTGAAAAGCCCCCAGGATTAACTCCCGAGGACTTTCATACTGCTCATATTAAATTGTGATCACATTATTCAAGCAATCAGATTATTAATGGATTCTAACTCATATACAGTAAATGGATCAATGTCAATACAACTGGATTCATCTCTGTTGCCAGAAAGATCCCATGCAAGAGTACCATTCATAACGGTACAAGCTTCCTTAAATGCATCAATATCTCTTAATGGCTTAAATATTTCTGCTTTCAAATCTTCTGTAGCATCATAGTCTACAATCTTACCGTCATCAAAGAATACCTGTACATGAAAATTATCCAATGGTATCACCTGTACTACTGTTGGAAAATATTCGTTCATATTGTTATAGTCCTATTATTTTAATCAAAACAAATCACTATGACTTCCAGTTCTTGTCAAATATAGGAATAGTTCATCTTCATAGACTTCATAAATCAACAACCAATCAGGAGCAATATGACATTCTCTGCAATTACTATAATTTCCTGAAAGATTATGATCTCGATTCTTCGGCGGTAATATTTCACCATTTGCCAATTTTTTGATGATATCAGTCATTAATCTCATATCGTATCCACGTTTCTGAATACGTTTTAAGTCTTTTTGAAACTTACTGGTCGGCTTAACCGTATATTTCATGCTAATAATTCCTCCATCATCTTGTCCACATCTGTATATGCTTTTCCAAGAGAAGGATTCTGTTTCATCTGCTGCACTTCATTAATTGCTGATATTGTTTCACTGTTTGGTATTTCTCTGGTAATCTCAAACGGTATTCCCTGTTCTCTGATTGCCTGTTTTACAAAAATTGTGAATGCAGTTGTCAGATTCATACCTAAATCATTGAAAAGATCTTCTGCTTGTTTCTTTAAATTATCATCCATTCTAATTGATACATTTGCCATAAATCCACCTGCTTTCTAATCTATTTATATTATCATTATATAGCTTATGCAATGCATTGTCAATACTATGCATTATTTCAAGAATTATATCTTTTCCATCCTTATATAAATATCTGCATTGGCAGCAGACATCTTATACTCGTTTCTACACAATATATTAATGAACTAACCATCAAATTTCAACGATAATGCTTTAAGGGTAAAGTTGTTAGGGTAGATGGTTTTCGTTGGAAATTTAAGGTTATATATAAGGATTTTCAGCATAGAATTGATTCTGTGAGGGATGGTTATGGTTATACGGATGACTGTATTAGTTCCCTTCCGTTATTATAAGCAGGATAACGGAAGTCTTATGAAAAAGCCCTCCGTCCTGTCTATAGAAGTAAACTAAATATTACTTCCGTTCCTGTTTCTAAACAACTGACTTCGGTTTTTAAACAACGAATTTATCGCATTTTTCCGTTGTCTGATGCGTTTCTAAACCGACAGAAATTTGAACCTACCCTTAAAATCCCATCACATCAGGTTCTTCCCATTGTTCCGCTGTGACTCCCGACGATTCCAGAAGCTTATCAATCGGTGCTTCATCTTCATTTCTATATTATTTAATTCCATTACTTCTCTAATCCTTTCTCAGCCATATTATTTTCATCAATTGTCCTGTCAGCCATTGGACACCACTCTGGACTTGTCTCAGGTAAATTATCCTCGCCCAGTTTACCCATCAAATTTACTCTATTTCTATTATCACAATAATACATTTTCTTATTGACAGCATAGCATTTTACATATTCACAATCTTTACATCTCATTACTCTTCTTCTCCTTCTTCGTATTCGTCATCTTTATTATTTGCTTCTTCTTTGAGATAATCTCCATACGCTTCGCAAGCACGATTTAACACAGTACCAGATTTAAACTTTGCCTTATATCTATCTGGAATCTCATACACATTTTTGCCTGTTCTTTCCATTCCAGAACATGTTTTTTTTTCTTTATAAAATTTAGGTTCTACAGTGAAAAATCCTAATAATACCAGTTTATCTCCCTTAGCCCAAATATCCTCTATAGTGCGAAGCATATAACGAATTGTCCAGTATGTATTCCAGTAGTCTCCACCTATCCTATTTTTTGGTATTCTCTCATATTCTTTGAATCTATTAGCTTCTCTCATTTTATCATGTACCATTTTGGTAAATTCTGCTTCATATATTGTTTTGTTCATCGTCTTTTCCTCCTTGCTTTTGTTCTATGAAATCACCATTTCTTTGATAATATTTTTAAGCACTAAAATAAGCCCACGTACCTATTGTTATAAAAGTACATGGACTTATTCAGATGTTTAAATGTTCTTGTATTGTTATAGATGTAATGCTATATTCTGTGGTGTAAATTTGGTGTATTTATACCTGTTTAACACCTGTTTTCCCTTGATTTTACGGGATAAAATCGTAAATGTGATATTATATGCATATTATTCAAAAACACAAGTGGTATTTATATTTTTTTGTGAAATTTTGTTGAAAATATGTTACTGTTCACACACCACTGTCCCGCGAGGTGTTTTGGCATATTCATGCCAAAATCCCGGAGATATTTATTTTTTTCAATGGGTAAAAAAGCTATACAATTCCAGGTATTTCTTTTCTGTTTCCTCGAAAGCCCGTACCGTATAATCTATTGTAATATGAATCTCCGGTGCTTCCCTTTCCTGGTGTTCATTTAGCAGGTATGTAAGGTCAAACCAGAGCATATCATCATCGATTTCTTTTAATAATTGTTCTTCTTTTGCGTTTAATGGGCTCCCAAGATATTTCTGATAGATCAGATCCAGCAGATTTTTCTCCTGCTCTTTATATCCTGAGAGGGTTTTCTTGAATGGTCTTGGCACATCAGATAAATAACATTCGCTGGCATCGTGCAGAAGGCAGGCAAATGCCACACGCCTGGAATATCCTCGCGCAAGGGCTTCTCTGGCACAGTTGATGCAATGCTGACCTACTGAAAAAAAAGTTTTTACCTGTCCGTTTCCGCGGCAGATCAAAGATAAGGCATGTGCAATATCTTCGATACAGATCATATCCGGATCCGGATGTAATGGATCTATATGTCTGCCTGTGTATGTTGTAATACAATTGTTATTCATGATCTTTCACCTCGTTCTTTTATGTAACCGGAATTCTTGTAACAGCAAAGTGGATGGTCTTGTACGACCCCTGTCGGAAGACTTTATTATGTTATAGGTGTTATAAAAACATTGCGGAGAATTTTCTATAACATAAAACGGATACAATTAATGATAACTGTATCCGTTTTATATTGACTAACTGTTGATATTCTGAAGCAGTGAATTCATCTCCTGATACAGAAGTTCTTTCGTAGCAGCTCCCATTACAATTGAAACAAAAGTTTTTCCGTATGCATTCTGTGTAAGGATTGCAAGACAATTGCCGGCTACTTCTGTTGTTCCGGTTTTACCACCGAGAATTGTAACATCTTTTGGGGCTGTTGCCTCTCCGGTAAGATAATGGTCTGTTGCGGTAAGCGTGGTGCTTTTTTCAGTTCCGTCTGAGCCTGTATAGGTTACTGTATAAGACGGCAACTCTGTAATTTCTGTAAATTCAGGGTAGGTGAATGCTTCATTCAGCATCAGATAAATATCATATGGTGTTGTATAGTGATTTTCATCCTGCAGTCCATGTGGATTGGAAAAATGTGTTCCTGTACATCCAAGCTTTGCGGCATAATCATTCATCATCTGTACGAAGTTCTCTGTATTGCCTCCAACATATTCCGCAATGGCAGAAGCTGCATCATTGCCGGAATATACAAGCAGACAGTGGAGAAGCTCATCAAGGGTAACCTGATCGCCGGCCACAAATCCGCAGACCTGTAATCCATCCTCCAGTGTAACATTATCCTGAGTGATCCTGACAGTGTCATTCAGTTTTCCACTTTGTAATGCAAGCATTGCTGTCATGAGATCCTTAA
>NZ_JBWJVP010000017.1:0-22293 GCF_056339915.1 Blautia sp. ZXY-1-B12
TTTGTATCCTGATGTTTGCATCGTTTACAGGTGTAAGTTATGATTCCGTCAGTTTCTGTAGTTGGTTCTGTAGTGATAACGCCGTTGTCATAGTCATGGCCGTATGCGGAAATGGTATAACCATAGGAAAGTGTTTCATTACAGTCTGTGCAGTAGGTATCTCCGCTATACCCGCTGGAAGTACAGGATGGAGAGGAGTAATAACGTCCGGCGGTGTGTTCGTGCGTGCATTGACTTCTGATGATTGTGTAAGCAATAGATTCTTTTTCGTAATTCCCCTTATCGTCGCCATTGTAAATTGCGGTAGCTGTAATGGGTTTTCCAACTTGTAATTCCTGATCAGGATTAACATCGTTATCCCATTTCCAGTCAGCCGAAAAAGGATTGGTAATGTCTCTGATCTTTTTACAGGACCATAGAACGAATATAGGAGTTTCATTAGAATCTGCTCCTGGTGCTACAGGGGCTTTTTTAATAGTAAATGTCCATTTTGGACTTTCTAATCCTTTATGTTCAAAATAGGATTCACTTGCCCCTATCTCAGCCTTTACGGTATATGTGCCTGCATTTACAGGAGCACCTTGGAGCGGTTGAGTGTTCTCATTGATATCATTGTAGTTACCTTTATAATATACCAATGAGATTTCTCTGTCATTTTCAGGTGTAGGTTTAAATTTAAACTCTAATGAGGCTTCTTTAGGCTGACCATCGTAAGTAAGATTTACAGGGGACTTAAATATAAAATCATCAACAACTTGAGCAGCTTTAAATGTGTTGGTAACGGTGTCGAATGAATAATTCCGTGTTCGAAATTCTGAACTGTTTTCTGGGGCAAGTATAATCAAATAGCTGTTTGTAGAATTGCCTTCGAGCTTGGGTAGCCAAACATACAGATTAGTGTCATCAGGGTCGAGAGAGGAATGGTTTACAGGCTTCCAATTCCATACACTAGAACCTGAACCTGTTCCAGTTTTGATTGTTACGTTCGCATTTTCGGGATTTTCAATAGTACAACAGTAAACCTCTTTCCCTTCGTTTGTTGGGGAACCGGATACAGAAGAGGCTTTTACCGAGCCGCCATTAATGGTAATATCACTGCCACTGCCGCCGTAACTGCCGCCACCAATTCCGGCACCATCCGTAGAACTAGCAGTTACAGAACTACTCTTAATGGTAATATCACTGCCACTGCCGCCGTAACCGCCGCCACCAATTCCGGCACCATCCGTAGAACTAGCAGTTACAGAACTACTCTTAATGGTAATATCACTGCCAGCGCGTTGCTTGCTGCCACCAATTCCAGCACCATACTTAGAACTAGCAATTACAGAACAACTATCAATAATAATATTACTGCAAGAGCCGGTGCCGTAATAGCCGCCACCAATTCCGGCGCCATCCCCATCGATACTACGAGCATTTAAGATTCCTGCAGTAGCGTCTGAATTATTGGTTTTTATTATAAGCTGAGCTTCGTTATCTTTCTGTAAACCGGCACACCTGTTATCCTTTGTTATAAGACTATTTGTGCCTGTTAAATGGATAGTGACTGCAGCCTTCACATTTCCCTTTATTCGCAGTGCCGAATCAACAATTGTATTGATACTTACGTTAATAAGATAAATGTTGATTTTTTCTTCCGCCGAAATATTTGCTCCATCAACCACAATTCTATTTCCTGTTTCCTGGCTACATATGAATTTGTGATCTCCTGCCGAACTTATAGTATAAACTCCATTCACAACTTTATTGCTCGTAGTTAAATCAATTTCTCCAGCTTGTTCATTTTCCGCAGCAGCCATTGCCTCATCGGGGGCATCATTAAATTCAGGAACCTCGTCTGAACTGAATACAGACAGTTCCTCATCTGTCTCTCCTGCCACTTCCAGCTCCTCATTGGTAAAAATCTCCGGAGTTTCTTCCTCAGACACTACATCCTGATTTCCGGAAGTAAATTCTTCCGCAAATATGGTCTGGGGGGGCATATTTGTAGAACACAATGCAAGTGCCAGAATCCCGGCTAATAACTTTTTCCTCATACTTTCCACCTTTCCTTTCTTTATACATGATCTTCTGCATCTTGACTCTTTTGTCCTCTTTTTTTGAATTTGATACATAATGCGGTAATCACGACTGCCGCAGTAAAGGAAATGACAGCCACCAACACATAACCGCCTGCGTCCTCATGAAGCAGGATTGCGCCGTACATTCCCGTAACGTTTATTGGCTGGCTTTGCATTATCCCCGTTGCTCCCACAAGAGACAGGAATAACAGGGTACACAGAACAGACAGCCGGCAGACTGTGCGCCGCTCCTGGCGGCGGTGATATTCATGCATTCGTTTTTTTACCAGTGCGATACGGGTTTTGGTATCATACATGCCTTCCAACCTCCTTCCCAAAAAACAGTCTAAAAAAGTCTTTCACTTATATAGGTACAAAAAAACCGAAAAACTCTCACCTGAAAATCAAATTTTTTTAAAAAAATTTGAGAGCTGCCGAAACAGCTCCCAAAAACGGAAAATCAGGTTATATTATTGTATCGAATCTCCTTCAGATTCCCAGAACAGCGGATATCTTAATCTCTTTTTCCGTTTCGCTGAGATCAAAGTCACCACCATCTTCCACAGTCATGTGTACCTCATACAGTACGTCTTCGGATAATGTATCCGGTGTTTCACCATCTTCTGTCTGGATATGCCATTTCTCTGTCGGAACTTCCTTCAAGGTACCATCTGTACCATATGCATACAGCTTCAAAGAACCTGTTTCCCCTGAGATTCCTTTCATACGTATTGCAACGGTCGTATTCGGATGTACATTTTCAACGGTGATCGTGTTCAGCCATCCTTCCACATCTCCCTGGCCACCGTCTGCTGCAAATTTCTCCTGGCTTAACACATTGCGCATTGCCTGATCCAAATCCACCTTGCGGTAAGGCATTTCCGGCAGATATACAAACCTGTCCTGAAGTCTCAGAAGCTCCAGATAGCCAGTCGGACAATAGAGCGCATTTCCGCTGTTTCCCGCATACATACCGATAGCCATGTTGTTATATCCCGGCTTGTCAGAAATATCCATGGTAAACACAGTCTCGCCTGTCTCAAAATCAAGCATGATATACTGCCACATACCGGTTTCCATATCCTGAACATATCCGTAAATATACCCTGTTGCAGTGGACAGCTTCATCATGGAAGTGTCAGACAGATCACTTCTGCACCAGATACTCTTCATCTCATATCCGTTCTCCGTCTTAACTGTATCCACACGTTCTATACCCGGCGCGATCATTTTATTGCCCTGTCTCAGCCAGCCCACATCATAAATATTCTCATAGCTTTGTATTGAGGAATCATTATCTGCTTCTCCAAGCTTCGCACTTCCTGCACCAAACCAGTTACATACGATCGTACTTACTGTTCCCTCTCCATCATCATATACAATTGCAGAATTTTCCACAGACACCTGTGTACCTTCCGGAAGCTCATCTATAACAGGCATACTCGCAACCTGTTCTCCTGTTTTCATATCTACCGCAATAAGATTTACCGGATCCTGATTATCTGTAAACATAACCAGATCTTTGGTCAGAGACGGGGAACATCCACCTCCCCATGCAAGACCGCCACCTGTCGTCTCATCGCCTTCTTTGCTTTCCTTGGCACCCACACTTTTATAGGAAGTTTCCCAGACTTTTTTCACACCATTATCCGCCTGGAGCAGATAACACTTCAGATTTGTCAGAATGACCGCACCCTCCTTAGATGCCGCAATACCATTCTCTGCACCCTCTCCCGGTTCCAGTTCATATACAAACACTGCATCTGACAGATCCACATCTTCTCCATTCAAGATCTTATCGATAGCTGCACGTGAAACATAGCCAAAGGTTCCCTGCTGTTTTCTGTCAGGATAAATGCGGAAGCCTCCTGTTGCAAACCAGAGATTTCCCTCATAATCAAAAACTACAGATAACAGATTCTGATCCAGTGTTTTTCCAAGTGCTGCCTCTGCTGCCGCTTTAATATCGATATCCAGCACTTTCTCAAATTCCGGAAGCACATTTCCCTCCTCATCTGTAGCCTTAAGCATAAGTACCCGATTATCGTTCGTCGGACACACAATGCGATTGCTCTCATCTACAAAAGAATATGAACTCTGTATCAGATAGCTTCCATTGTCATGCTGTTTTGGTGAAAAATAGCCCAAGGTCTGTGCCTCATCTGCATTAATATCACGGATCGCCAGGCCACCCAGAAGCGGAACCACAGAATGTCCATAGGAATCAAAAAAGACTGCCGGGGAAGCATTGGGATTAACTTTTTCATAAGAAACATTGATCTCAGAATAAATATCAACAGGCAATACCTCATCTGTTGAATCTGTATTATAGCAGTCATGATGAATATTGGAATCACTTGCTGCCATATAAGGATTCACATCCATAGCCTTCGGTGTAAGTGCCTTGACCGGAAGTTCTGATGCCTCTTCCGCATGAACAATACTAATTGTATAATCAGATGAAGCTGTTACCATAAACGCTGCCATCGCAAGAATTAAAACTCTTTTCTTCATATCATTTCCTCCTGAATCATAATAATATTCCTGTTACATTGCCTTACTGTGTTTCAGCCAGACAGAAAAACCTTCTCTTATCTTCTGCTCGTCCACAGGTTCCATAAAAAAATACTCAACCCGCAATCTGAAAGCATGAAGCGAAAAATCAAGGTCACTGCACCAAATGACACCACATCCCGGATATAAGGAGCGGAGATGTTCTGCTGCATTCAGTCCGGACACTCCAGGCAGTGCAAGAAGCACTACAGCCGGCACAGTTTTCTGTATCTGTTCAAAAAAGCTTTCCTGGTTCTGATAGAGTTCAACCAATGGAAAGATACTTCTCTCAGTACAGTAATCAATAATATATTTTGCATAATCCTGTCCTTCTTTTTCATTGACAGCCAACACAGCAATACAGTACACCAAACCCCTCCTTTTTTCTGTTAAACTCTTTCCTGTACCTGTTAAGCACATTATAAGAAAGCAGAAATTTATTTCAATGATTCTGTCACGAAAGGAATAAAAATAGCACGAATTGTAAATCAGCCACCTGTTTTTGTGATATACTGTTTCCAGAACGTACCATTACCGATACAAAATAAAAAGGAAGATTTACTATGCGAATTGCAATTGTTGATGATATTTCAGAAGAACGGACACTGCTGCGCAACAGACTGAACTCTCAGTTTTCCAGGCGCAATGTCCATGTAGATATATTTGAATATGAGAATGGAGAGACTTTCCTCTCTGCAGCGAAGGATTGCCCTTTCACTGTAGTGTTTCTGGATATTTATATGAATGGATCTAACGGAATTGATACAGCAAAAGAACTTCGCAGATCAGATACTGACTGTCTGCTGATCTTTACAACAACTTCTACCGACCATGCATTAGAGGGATTCCAGGTCCGGGCTCTGCACTATCTTGTAAAGCCCTACAGTGAAAATGATATTTCCGCACTGGCAGATGAAATCCTTTCCCGCATCCCGGATTCCGGGAAATACATAGATGTAAAGGTGAACGGCAGTAATATTCAGATTCCCTTCCGGAAAATAATCTACGCAGAGCATTTTTCCCATATGATCCACATCCACACTGCCGGTGAAAGGGAACTGGTCACCCGCCAGTCCTTTGATTCCTTCATAACCTCCCTGAAAATGGACTCACGTTTCTATCGGTGTAACCGGGGCGTTGTGATCAATCTGGAGCATGCCGTTGATTTTGACGGAACAGGCTTTCGCCTTGATAACGGAAGCAATGTCCCTGTCAGCCGGAAGCTGCTGAAAAACGCCAGACAGACATTTATGGAATTTCTGTTCCAAAGGAGGTCCTGAAATGACTGACATACTTCGCCCTGTACTTGAACTTTTCGTAATCATTCCCGGCATACTGCTGGCATATCTGCCTGTAAAGAACTATCTGAGGCAGACACCGCTTAAGCTGACAGCATGGCTTCTTCCCCTTCTTCTGGGAATCTGTATTTTGGGAGGGGCAGTTTGCTGTGCCCTGCAAATTCCGACCAGATGGTTCCTGTTTCCTCTGCTGCCTGTCATTATGCTCATTTACCATAAAACATTAAAAATCTCTGTCTGGAAATCCGTCAGTATTTTTCTGGCAGTCTTCGCAGTTTTTACATGTGTCAAAAGTCTGTCCCGGGCAGTCAATGCACTTATGACTGCTGACCTGCATATTACAGAAAACGAACTGTGGTTGCACACTGGTGCCGGAATTTTCTATAATGTCATCTGCCTGCTGTTTGTTCTGGCAGCCTGGTATCCTGCCTGCCACTGTGTACAGACAATGGTCACAGACGAGAACTTTGCCCAGACCTGGTATGTATTCTGGATCCTTCCGGTAATCTTCATCGGAGTGAATCTTTTTATGATTCCCAAACACCGCAGCACTTTATATACCGGGCGTATTCTGCAGTGTTATATTGTTTTCAGTCTTGTACTGCTCATAATCCTGCTTCTGTTCTATGTCCTGTTTCTTATGATGGCAGTCAGCCTGAACAGAAATGCCAGACTTCAGCAGGAGAACCATTTTCTTTCCCTTCAACAGGAAAGATACGAGAATCTCTGCATGGCCATTGAAGAAGCAAGGCAGGCACGTCACGATATCCGCCATCATTTTGTCCGTCTGTCCACTCTGGCAGAACAGGGTGACATAGAAAAAATTAAAGAATATCTCTCTGCTGCAACCGGCAAAATCTCTGACTATAACCTGCATTTCTGTGAAAATCAGGCTGTTGACAGTGTTTTCGGATATTATTCCACCATTGCAGAAAGAGAAAACATTCCTTTTCATGCAGTGGTTTCCCTGCCTGCTGATCTTTCCATAGATGAGATTAATCTGTGCCTTGTGTTTTCCAATCTGCTGGAAAATGCCATCCAGGCAAGTGTAAAAACAGCGCCCGCCCGCAGAAAGATTAATGTGGAAGTTTATCCCCACCATAATCATCTCCTTCTGATTCATGTGGAAAACACCTTCGATGGCAAAATACAGCAAAAAAACAATATTTTCCAATCCTCCAAACGCTCTGGAAACGGCATAGGAATCGAATCTGTCCGCCACATTACCGACAAAAACGGCGGTGCCTGTGACTTTACCTATAAAGATGGTATTTTCTCTGCAAAAATAATGCTCCGGATATAATCAGTTACTGATTATACCCGGAGCATTTTGCAAAAATATTCAAATATCTCTTGAAGTATCTAAAATTATTCCATACACTCATCCAGAATAGCAGCCATCTTATCAATGTGTTCTTTTGTGATCACAAGCGGAGGTACGATTCTGAGTACATCACTGCCTGCAGAGATCACCAACAGTCCTTTTGCCAGTGCAGCCTTTACAACTTCACCAACCGGGCGGCCCTGGATCACGATTCCCTGCATGAAGCCCATGCCTCGTCTTGTTGCAGCGCATTCATGTTTTGCAACAATTTCATCCAGCTTCTGTTCCAGATACGGAGTCATTTCCTGTACATGTTCAATGATCTTATCATTCTCATAAATGTCAAATACTTTGCTGACTGCGGCACATACAAATGGGTTTCCACCATAAGTTGTACCATGATCACCTGGCTCCAGAGAAGCTTTGGCAGCTTTTTCGCCCAGTACAAACGCACCTACCGGCACACCACATCCAAGAGCTTTCGCACTTGTCATAATATCCGGCTGTACACCGTATGCCTGCCATGCAAAATAATGTCCGGTTCTTCCCATACCGCACTGAATTTCATCGAAAATCAGCATAATATCTTTCTCGTCACAGATCTGACGCAGACCTTCCAGAAATTCTTTCTTCGCCGGATAAATACCACCCTCACCCTGAACAACCTCAGTAATAATTGCGCAGGTCTTATCTGTGATCTGAGCCTTTACGCTCTCAAGGTCATTAAAATCCGCAAACTTCACACCACCCATCAGAGGCTCAAAGGGCTCTCTGTAATGAGCAGTTCCTGTCACGGAAAGTGCTCCGATACTTCTTCCATGGAAGGAATGGTTCATGGCAATGATCTCATGATCTGCATGTCCGTCACGTACATATGCATATTTCTTAGCTGCTTTTAAAGCACCTTCGATTGCTTCTGTACCACTGTTGGTAAAGAATGCCTTGCTCATTTTACTTTCCTTTACCAGCTTCGCACCTGCTTCGATGATCGGCTCATTGTAATATAAGTTGGAAATATGCATCAGCTTATCAATCTGATCTTTTAATGCTTCATCATATCCCGGATAGTGATATCCCAGAGAATTTACAGCAATACCTGCTGCAAAATCCAGATATTCCTTTCCCTCGGAATCATATAAATAACATCCCTGTCCCTTTTCAAAAACAACAGGAAAACGATTATAAGTGTGAAGGATACTCTCTTCGGATTCCTTCATCTGTTCATTCATGTTCATTGTAATATTTCTCCCCGTCTTCTCTCAGAATCGCAGTACCAATACCTTTGTTTGTAAAGATCTCCAGCAGTAAGCTGTGAGGAATTCTTCCGTCAAGGATATGGACTCTGTTAACGCCTTCTTCAATGGCATCAATACAGTTTTTCAGCTTCGGAATCATACCTCCGCCTACATAACCGTCATCGATCAGTTTCTGTGCTTCATCTACATGAAGTTCAGAGATCAGGCTGGACGGATCATCCTTGTCTTTATAAACGCCTTCAATATCAGAAAGGAATGCAAGCTTCTCAGCATGAACAGCCTCTGCAATGGCACATGCAGCATCATCCGCATTAATATTATAAGTAGCGAACTCATCGTCATAACCTACCGGGAAAATGATCGGCAGGAAATCTTTCTCCAGAAGATCCTCCAGAATCTTCGGCTCAACCTTTGTAACTTCACCAACAAATCCGATGTCTCCACCCTCTGTCTGTTTCTTGCGGCATTTCAGCAGACCACCGTCTTTACCACTGATACCAACAGCATTTACACCAAGAGATTCCACCATGGCAACCAGTTCCTTATTCACCTTCGCAAGAACCATCTCTGCAATCTCCATAGTATCTTTATCTGTTACACGAAGACCATTAATAAATTTCGGCTCCATACCTACCTTGCCAACCCAGCGGCTGATTTCCTTACCACCGCCATGAACGATGATCGGTTTGAAACCAACCAGTTTCAGAAGAACAACGTCCTTGATCACATTCTTCTTCAGTTCATCATCCAGCATGGCGCTTCCGCCGTACTTTACAACTACGATTTTACGATTAAATCTCTGAATATAAGGAAGTGCCTCGATCAGCACCTCCGCCTTGTCCAAATATTTCTGATTAACCATTATTCTCTCCTTTTTCCAGTCAATGTCTGGTCTCCATCCCTGCTTATTGCTTCTCGCAATTAAAGCAGGAGACTTACCTGATTCGGTTAAAATCACCCTTATTCACAGAATTTTGTTATGAACGGTAATCTGCATTGATTTTTATATAATCATAAGTCAGGTCACAGCCCCATGCAGTTGCTGTGGCATCACCCATCTTCACATCAGCGATTGCTGTGACAGCTTCCTCAGAAAGAATCTTCGTTGCCTCTTCTTCACTGTAATCCACAGCCACCCCATTCTCAATAATCTGGATCTTACCAGCCTTACTCTCAAAGAACAGATCCACCTTCTCAGGATCAAACTTCGCACCAGAATATCCCATAGCACACAGGATTCTTCCCCAGTTTGCATCATGTCCGTAGATAGCAGCCTTTGTCAGAGAAGAAGTAACAACAGACTTGCTCAATGTAACTGCCTGCTCCTTAGACTCTGCACCAATGATCTTCACCTCAAACAGTGCAGTCGCACCCTCTCCGTCACCTGCGATCTTCTTCGCCAGAGTAGTATTGATATAATTCAGCGCAGCCTTGAAGGTTTCGTAATCCTCACCCTTCTCTGTGATCTCCGGATTCTCAGCCAGACCATTGGCCAGAAGAAGAACTGTATCATTGGTAGAAGTATCTCCATCAACAGAAACCATATTGTAAGTATCCTTAACATCCTCACTTAACGCTTCCTGCAACATCTTCTTGGAAATCTTCGCATCAGTAGTAACAAACCCAAGCATTGTACACATATTCGGATGGATCATACCGGAACCCTTACACATACCACCAACAGTAACCGTCTTACCGCCAATCTCAATCTGAACAGCAACCTCTTTCTTTTTGGTATCAGTAGTCATGATCGCCTTCGCTGCCTCAGTACCAGCCTCCAGAGAACCATCCAGCTTCGGCGCCATCATCTTCACACCATTCTTAATACGGTCAATGGGAACCTGCATACCAATCACACCTGTAGAAGCAACCAGCACACTGTCAGCAGCCACCCCAAGAATCTCAGCAGCCGCATCTGCAGTCTCCTTACAATAACCATAACCTTCTGCACCAGTACATGCATTGGCAATACCACTGTTACAGATCACCACCTGTGCAGACGGATGATTATAAACAATATCCTGATCCCATTTAACAGGCGCAGCCTTCACCACATTGGTAGTAAAAGTCCCCGCAGCCACACAAGGCACCTCACTGTAAACCATAGCCATATCCGTTCTGCCCTTATACTTAATCTCAGCCGCAGCCGCCGCTGCCTTAAATCCCTTAGCCGCCGTAACGCCACCATCTATAATCTTCATAAAACCTCAATCCTTTCTATATAATAAGACAAACTATCTTATTTCCCGTCCACATCCTCCACTCTCAGCGACTGCCGCAACTCCCCTGCGCAGTCACGTCCGTCAGACATCCACATCTCTTCCGTCCTGAAAAGTCAGCTCCGGAAATTATTTGGTTTTGAACGCATTTGCAGGGGCTGTAGTAACTCTTAGTGCTCGGGAATTTGCGTTATGAGGCGGCTGCATCACTGTCTGAGCGAAGTTTGCAACGGAGCGAGTTTGACAAGCTGCCTCATGCCTTTAGCAAATTCACGAACACTTAGAGTTAGTAAGCCCCGAAACCGCATTCAAAACCAAATAATTTCCGGAGCGTCCCCCTTTTTTCCTCTAACTTACGGACACATCGGCACCTGCAGCAGTCCCTCAGCCTCCTTAAATCCAAACATCAGATTCATATTCTGCACAGCCTGTCCTGCTGCACCTTTCACCAGATTATCCATAGCCCCCATCATAATAACTCTATGAGTTCTCGGATCGATCTTAAAGTTCACATCCACATAATTACTTCCTTCCACACACTTAGTCTGCGGACAAACATCCTTATCAAGCACACGAACGAAAGTCTCCTTCTCATAATACTTATCATAAACTGCCTTCACCTCTTCATAAGAAACATCCTTAGTCAGAGAAGCATAAGCAGTCACCAGAATACCACGATTCATAGGAATCAGATGAGGTGTAAAATTAATCAGCACTTCCTTACCGCACGCATAACCAAGCTGATCCTCAATCTCAGGTGTATGTCTATGAGTTGCAACACCATAAGCCTTAATATTCTCATTCACTTCACAGAACAGATTGGCAACCTTCGCTCCACGTCCTGCTCCTGAAGTACCGGACTTCGCATCAATGATAATCGTAGACGGATCGATCAGCCCCTCTTTGATCAGCGGATAAATAGAAAGTGTAGAACATGTGGGATAACATCCCGGATTCGCAATCAGTCTTGCCTTCTTAATCTCCTCACGATTAATCTCACATAAACCATAAACCGCCTCATCAATAAACTGCGGAGCCTTATGCTCAATTCCATACCATTTCTCATATTTCTTCACATCTTTAATACGGAAATCCGCACTCAGGTCAATAACTTTCGCCTTGGAAAGAATTCCTTCATTAATTAAAGAAGCACAGAGTCCCTGAGGAGTAGCTGTAAAGATCACATCCACTTCATCAGCTAATGCTTCCATATTATCATCCATACATTTCGCATCTACCAGTTTAAAAAAGTTCTGATAAACATCTGCATATTTCTGGTCAATGTAACTTCTTGAACCATACCACGCAACTTCCACATCTTTATGTCCCAGAAGCAGTCTCACGATCTCGTTACCTGCATATCCTGTGGCACCGATAATTCCTGCTTTAATCATAATAATTTCCTCCATCTTCGCCTCATTCGGCGATCTTCATTTCATAGTAAAACTTTACTCTATCAGAGTGCTGGACTAATTATACATCTTACCTGCATAATATGCAATAGTCATTTTTCAATGTTTTTACATGGATTCTATTTTGCTTCACGAATTTCCCCCTGTCTTTTCCTATATTATGTTGCATATTTATGCAAAAACAGATAAAACTTTTTTGCATTTTTCTATTGCATATTTATAAAAAAAGGTGTATATTATCACTTGTTAAGCGGAATCACACGAAATCATCTTGTTCCGCATTGAATATTTATTCAAAAATTTCAATCAGAAATTACCGTATTTATTCAAAAATAATGCGCTGAACTCCCGACCTATTCATTTACTTTCGGCAAACGGATATCTCAGGAAATTTTTACAAATCAGGAAAATAATAAAATCCAATTTCAGGAGGAATACAATCATGAAAGAAAAAGTCGTTTTAGCATACTCAGGCGGTCTTGATACCACAGCCTTAATCCCATGGTTAAAAGAAACATTTGATTACGATGTTGTCTGCTGCTGCGTAAACTGCGGTCAGGGAAACGAACTGGACGGACTGGATGAAAGAGCAAAGCTTTCCGGTGCTTCCAAATTATATATCGAAGATATCGTAGATGAATTCTGTGATGACTTCATCGTTCCATGTGTACAGGCAGGTGCTGTATACGAACACAAATATCTCCTTGGTACATCCATGGCCCGTCCGGCAATCGCTAAGAAATTAGTTGAAATTGCACGTAAAGAAGGTGCAGTTGCTATCTGCCACGGTGCTACAGGTAAAGGTAATGACCAGATCCGTTTCGAACTTGGCATCAAGGCTCTTGCTCCTGACATCAAGATTATCGCTCCATGGCGTATGACAGACAAATGGACCATGCAGTCACGTGAAGATGAAATTGCATTCTGTAAAGCTCACGGAATCGACCTTCCATTCGATGCAAGCCACAGCTACAGCCGTGACAGAAACTTATGGCATATCAGCCATGAAGGTCTGGAACTGGAAGATCCTTCCCAGGCTCCAAATTATGACAATATGCTTGTTTTAGGTGTTACACCTGAGAAAGCCCCTGATAAAGAAACAGAAGTTACCATGACATTCGAGCAGGGTGTTCCGAAAACATTAAACGGCAAAGAAATGAAAGTTTCCGAAATCATCACTGAGCTTAACAAATTAGGCGGCGAGAACGGTATCGGTATCGTTGATATCGTTGAAAACCGTGTTGTTGGTATGAAATCACGTGGCGTATATGAGACTCCTGGCGGAACTATCCTGATGGCAGCTCACGAACAGCTCGAAGAACTTACACTTGACCGTGAGACAATGGAAACCAAGAAGAAACTTGGCAGCCAGTTCGCTCAGGTTGTTTACGAAGGAAAATGGTATACACCACTTCGCGAGGCAATCCAGGCATTCGTTGAATCCACACAGAAATATGTAACAGGTGAAGTGAAATTCAAACTGTACAAAGGCAATATCATCAAAGCCGGTACAACTTCTCCATACAGCCTGTACAATGAATCTCTTGCATCTTTCACAACAGGTGACCTCTATGACCACCACGATGCAGATGGATTCATCACACTGTTCGGACTTCCACTGAAAGTTCGCGCTATGATGTTAAAAGAAGTTGAGCAGAACAAGAAATAATTAATTGATAACAGCTTCAGCCAGATGGACACTTTATTCATCTGGCTGTTTTTATTACCTGATACAGTATTGCAATTCTGTAAAAAACGGCACAAAAAAGACACAGCCAGATGGCCATGTCCGTTTTTATCTGCTATGTTTATGATTATCTGCTTTCCAGTTCCGCACGTTTCTTATCGATAAGCTCCTGAAGTTTTTCCAGCTCTTCCACTGTAATCCCATCAGATTCCAGAAGCGCATTCATCATTTCCACCGGATTAATCTTTCTGCTTTTGGCATTTCCCTTTAAATAATCCTCTCTTGAAAGAAGAGGGGTATAATTTCTTGCATACACCTTGCCGTTCATTGAAGTTCCCGCAACCTGGATCAGGTTCTCTTTCAAAAGAAGCTCCAGGCATCTTCTTTACTGTCGGCATTTTCAGTTCCGGTGCAATGTCATTGATCTCAAAAGCAGACAATGGTCTTCCCTCTTCCCAAAGCACATTCATAATATCATAACGTTTACCTTTTAAGATGTCCATCTTAAGATCTCCTTCCATTTTTAACCAGATATCACTATAATACAGAAATATCGAATTAATTACAATTACAGAGACCTTACACTGATTTACAGTCCTTTTACAAATTTGTTACCAAGTTTATCCGGACAATAATACATCTTTCTACACATCACGAATCATTTCGTCATAAAACAAGCTGTTTTTTCTCAAGACGGGCATATACCCACTCTCTGAAAAGTGTATAGATGACAGATACTGTCGGAATGAAGATCAGCATTCCCGCAATTCCCATCAGACTGCCGCCAAGTGTTACAGCTACCAGTACCCAGATGGATGGAAGCCCGACAGAACCACCTACCACATGAGGATAGATCAGGTTTCCTTCTATCTGCTGCAGGATAAGGAAAAGTCCCAGAAACAGAACTGCTTTTACAGGACTTATCATAAGGATCAGAAAAAATGCTACCCAACATCCGATAATTCCGCCAAACAGCGGGATCAATGCTGTAAATGAAATCAGGACACCCACCAGCATTGCATATGGAAAATGCAGGATTGTCATGGATACAAAGAACATACTTCCAAGAATCACAGCTTCGATACACTGTCCGGTAATAAAGCTGGAAAAAATCCTGTTTGCCAGATTCCATACATGTGCCAGATATCTGACCGGTTTTTCCGGGAACATTGCGTACATTGCTTTTTTTATCTGCTGCAGGAGCTTTTCTTTCTGCAAAAGGACGTAGCAGGCGAATACAAAGCCAATGGATACATTCATTGCAGTAGTCAGAAGTCCCATGGTGATGGACACTGTGGAGGAAACAATGTTATTGACTCCATTCTTCAGTACGCCGAGTACAGAATCGATTATTTTTCCCGGCTCAATGTCAAGAGACTGCGCCCATTTCACAACTTCCGGATTGTTTCCGAATACATTGTCGATCCATTTCTGGAAAACCGGAATATTTTCTTCTATCTTTTTCGCTATGTTTACGAATGTTGCCCCCAGTTCCGGTACTACTACCAGCATAACGATCACGATTATACAGATCACAAAGCAGATAGAAAGCACCAGGCTGACCGGTCTTGCCAGTTTTTGGGCTGTTTTTTTCTCTTGTTTCAAGGCTTTTCCGAACAGATGATGTTCTATGAATTTCATTGGAATATTGAGGATAAAAGCGATTCCGAAACCAATGATGAACGGAAAGAGAAAGCCAAGCAGAACTCTGACAGTGCTGATGACTATGTGCAGGTTCTGGACACCCAGATATAAGAGAATTGCGAATGCGATGAGCCATCGGATTTTTTTTATGTTTTCTTTGTCTAGCTGCATGTTTGTTTTTCCTTTCTTTTTGATATTGGAGAGTATTATATCATATTTTAATAATAAAATGAGGGACGCTTAGAAAAATATTTTATCTGCTATGCGGTTTCGGCATCTAAGAGATTCGTAAGTCATCTGAAATCTGCTAAAAACATGAGAAGAAAAGTCTGTGATTGCTCGCTGGCGCTCAGGCAATGGACTTTTCTTCTCATAACGCAGATTTAAGAGGACTAAGAATCTCTAAGATGCCTGCAAATGCATAGCAGATAAAATATTTTTCTAAGCTGGTAATTGGAAGGTGGAAAATATCGCATCAATTCGCATGTTAAAAGCCTACATGAACAAGAAAAACTTTAAATATGAAAGAGATTGTATAAGTTCACATGGGATATCATATACTTTATATAAATTCTGCCAGCAAAATGCTTTGCAGACTATGAATTATCAAAGAGCAATGTAAAAAAGAATAATAAATTAAATCGCAGAAAGGAATTGACAGTTAACTGCAAATATTTTATAATCATTTTATAAACAATATAAGTAAACTTATATATGTCCATAATCGGTTGGACGTTTCTACCAACTACCGTAATAGTTGTCTATAAGTTCTCTCCCCAGGGAGAAAGAATGAGGTAAAGGCAGCATCGGTAGATTTTTTTTGCCTTTCCTTAACCACAAAGAGGAGGTATGATTATGAACGAACGGACTTTTGTTTTAAAGGGAACGATTTGCTACAGTAATTCTCTGACAGAACTTTCCATCACTGAAAATGGATATTTAGTATGTGAAGATGGGCGATGTGCAGGGGTGTTTGATGAGCTTCCTGAGAAATTTGCAGGAATCTCATGTACAGATTTTGGCGATGAGCTGATCATTCCGGGACTGACTGATCTGCATCTTCATGCTCCGCAGTATACGTTTCGTGCCTCGGGTATGGATCTTGAGCTGCTGGACTGGCTGAATACTTATACTTTTCCGCAGGAAGCGCGTTATGAAGATACGGAGTTTGCAAAAGAGGCTTACTCTATTTTCGCTGAGGATATGAAGAAGAGCCCGAATACAAGAGCATGTATTTTCGGAACTCTGCATGTCCCTGCTACCGAGATCCTGATGGAACAACTGGATAAAACCGGAATAAAGGCTATGGTCGGCAAGGTAAATATGGACCGTAATGGTTCTCCGCAGTTGCAGGAAGAGAGTGCTCAGGCTTCTGCTGATGCTACGGTTCAGTGGATTAAGGATACGCTTGATAAATTTGAAAATGTAAAGCCGATCCTTACTCCGAGATTTACTCCATCCTGTTCTGATGAGCTGATGGAGAAGCTTTCGGAGATTCAGAAGAGATATCACCTGCCGATGCAGTCTCACCTTTCTGAGAATTTCGGTGAAATTGCCTGGGTGAAGGAGCTTTGCCCGAATACACATTTTTATGGAGAAGCATATAGCCAGTTTGATCTTTTCGGCGGTGACTGTCCGACGATTATGGCTCATTGTGTTCATTCTTCGAATGAAGAAATTGCCCTTATGAAAAAGCAGGGCGTTTATATTGCTCATTGTCCGCAGTCTAACACAAATCTCTCCTCAGGTATCTCTCCTGTGAGACGTTATCTGGACGAAGGTTTACACATCGGACTGGGATCTGACATTGCAGGTGGAACTTCCGTTTCTATTCTGCGTGCCATGGCTGATGCTATTCAGGTTTCCAAGCTGTACTGGCGGTTGGTTGATTCTTCCATGAAGCCGCTTACTGTTGAAGAGGCCTTTTATATGGGAACAGAAGGAGGCGGTTCCTTCTTTGGAAAGGTTGGAAGCTTTAAGGAGGGGTATGAATTTGATGCGGTTGTGCTTAATGACAGCACTATTCCAACTCCACTGAAGCTCTCTCCGAGGGACAGACTTGAAAGACTGATCTACCTTTCCGATGACCGTAATATTACCGCTAAATATGTAGCCGGAAGAAAGATTCTGTAACTGCAGGAAATACAGATTCTGATGGTGTTTTTCCGGCATATCGTTAACAAAACGATATGCCGGGACGATTGATTCCAGGAGTTTCACCCTGTTTTTTCGGGATGATTATCTGAGGCACCACAAAACGGCCGGCAATTTTTAAAATCAAAAGGGGGAAAGATTATGAATCTTGACAAATTATTCCATCTCAAAGAGAACCACACAGATGTAAAGACCGAAGTTATGGCAGGTATTACCACATTCATGACAATGGCATACATTCTGGCTGTAAACCCAAACATTCTGGAAGCATCCGGCATGGACAGAGGAGCTGTTTTTACAGCGACCGCACTGTCATCCTTTATTGCCACCTGTCTGATGGCACTGCTTTCTAACTACCCGTTCGTTCTTGCACCGGGCATGGGCTTAAATGCCTACTTTGCATACACAGTTGTTCTTGGCATGGGATACAACTGGCAGCAGGCACTGGCAGCTGTATTTGTAGAAGGTATTATTTTTATCCTTTTATCACTCACTAATGTGCGTGAAGCGATTTTTAACGCTATTCCAATGAACCTGAAACATGCAGTATCTGTTGGTATCGGACTGTTTATTGCTTTCATCGGACTGCAGAATGCTAAGATCGTAGTTAACAATGACTCCACTCTGGTAAGTGTATTTTCCTTTAAATCCTCCGTTTCCGGCGGGACCTTCAATACAGAAGGAATTACAGTTCTTCTGGCGCTGATCGGACTTCTCATCACCGCCATCCTTCTTGTTAAGAGTGTAAAAGGAAACATTCTCTGGGGTATCCTGATCACATGGGGACTTGGCATTATCTGTCAATTGACAGGACTTTACAAACCTGATCCTGCAGCCGGCTGGTTCAGCCTCCTGCCTGATTTCTCAAACGGAATCTCCATCCCAAGCATGGCTCCCACATTTATGAAAATGGACTTCTCCATTGTCTTCACACTTGATTTCGTAGTCATTATGTTTGCATTCCTGTTTGTAGATATGTTCGATACACTTGGAACACTGATCGGCGTTGCTTCCAAAGCTGATATGCTTGACAAAGAAGGCAAACTTCCAAACATCAAAGGTGCTCTTCTTTCTGACGCAGTAGGAACTACAGTAGGTGCTATGTGTGGTACTTCCACAGTTACTACTTTCGTAGAGAGTGCTTCCGGTGTTGCTGAAGGCGGACGTACAGGACTTACTTCCCTGATAGCAGCCATCCTCTTCGGATTATCACTGCTGTTATCCCCGATTTTCCTGGCAATCCCGTCCTTTGCCACAGCACCGGCTCTGATCATCGTTGGATTCCTGATGCTCACATCAGTAACCAAGATTGATTTCAACAACCTGACGGAAGCCATCCCAGCATTTATCGCGATCATCGCAATGCCATTCCTGTACAGCATTTCTGAAGGTATCTCCATGGGTGTTATCTCCTATGTGATCATCAACGTTGTTACAGGTAAAGCTAAGGAAAAGAAGATCAGCGTACTGATGTATGTACTGGCTGTATTGTTTATTTTGAAATATATCTTTATCTGATCCGGAAAATCAGAAGCAAGATTAAAAACGCAAATTTACACATTTGCGAAAAAGAAGCCTCCTGCAGGGGCTTCTTTTTTGTTACCATAATTTTCTTTCACTTTCCTGGTCTGTGTTGTATAATTATGAAAGTGTTTATTCATTTTATAAATCAGCGGGATATTTGCAGTTTCTAGAGCGTGTCTGAAAAATCATTCCCGCAATCTGCACGCCCCACTTTGCAGGATATTTCACCCGAATTCAGTTGCCGTAGCCCGCTACGGCGCCCTCATCCGGGCAAAATATCCCACAAATTGTGACGCACATCTTGCAGAAAGCATTTTTCAGACACACTCTACTGCTTCTGTCCACACTGTATGAATAAATATTTTGCATTATCCACATTTTATACATTTCATTTACACATCACTATTCATAAGGAAGGATTTTTTACAAATGCAAAAACAACAGATACCTTTAAAGAATTCCCTGTTTCTGCTCCTGGCAGCAATTATCTGGGGCATCGCCTTTGTGGCTCAGAGCGTAGGAATGGAGTATGTCGGTGGATTTACATTTAGTGCAGTCCGTTCCCTGCTCGGGTCAGTTGTACTGATTCCGCTTATTCTCATTTCCGGACGCAAAAACTCCGCTAATACTGCTGCTACAAAAGCTAACAGTTTCGTTGACTCATCCGACGGCACTGTATCCAGCATCCGGAAACGAAAAGACCTGATCATCGGCGGTATTTCCTGCGGAATCTGCCTTTGTCTGGCAAGCAACTTCCAACAGTTCGGCATTAAATACACCACTGTCGGAAAAGCCGGATTTATTACCGCCTGTTATATCGTAATTGTACCGATCATCGGTCTGTTTCTTGGCAAAAAATGCAGCAAATTCATCTGGGCCGCTGTTGCAATGGCACTGATCGGTCTTTACCTTCTGTGCATTACAGACGGATTCTCCATCGGAAAAGGTGACCTGCTTGTACTGGTATGCGCATTCTTATTCTCCATACACATTCTGGTCATTGACCACTTTTCTCCGAAAGCTGACGGAGTAAAACTTTCCTGCATCCAGTTTCTAACCTGTGGAATCCTGTCCGGTATTCCCGCACTGCTGTTTGAGCATCCGGAATTTTCTGCAATCTGCCGGGCATGGATGCCAATCCTCTATGCAGGTATTATGTCCTGCGGTGTAGCCTACACTCTGCAGATTATCGGACAGAAGAACATGAATCCGACTGTGGCATCCCTGATCCTCAGCCTGGAATCCTGCATCTCCGTCCTTGCCGGATGGGTTCTCCTTGGACAGCAGTTAAGTGCAAAAGAAATCCTCGGATGCGTGATCATGTTTGCCGCGATCATCCTCGCACAGCTGCCACAGAAACAGGCAGAATAATACCCCTTAGCATATGTATTTTCTATAGCAATTCCATAAAATAATGCAATCAGGACTTCACGCTCTTCTGAACTGTCTTGATTGCATTATTTTATGGAATTGCTATAATATCACCCTATAATCTTTCCATTATCCATTTCGTACACTTGATCACACAAGATTTGAATATCTTCTCTGTTATGGCTTGCCAGAATGATCGACCGTCCCTCTTTTTTCAAATCCAAAATCAACTTACGTATTTCATCTACCCCTTTATTATCCAAACCATTCATGGGCTCATCCAAAATCAAAATACTCTGATTTTCCATAATTGCCTGTGCAATTCCAAGTCTCTGTCTCATCCCCATAGAATACTTTCCAACTTTTTTTCTACCAGCACATTCTAACCCTACAATTTTTAATACTTTTTCAATGTCTATATTTTCTTTTCCCGACATTGATGCAAGTAATCTAAGATTCTGCTTTCCTGAATACTGCTTGAGAAATCCTGGTTCTTCAATGATTGCTCCAATCTCTTTTTTATCCACCAGGATCGATCCTTCGTTAATCTGAAGCAGTCCACAGATACATTTGAATAAAACGGTTTTGCCTGATCCATTTCTTCCAATAATTCCACATATCGTTCCCTTTTTTACCTGCAAAGATACATTATCTAACACAGTTACATTTCCAAATTTTTTTGTTACATTTCGTACGATTATTGCCATATTATCCACAACTATATCCTTTCATCCTGAAATATCTGAGTGCACTGTCACATAATACGCAATTCCTGACAGGCAGAGGCAACCAAGAACCAGAATTATAAATGCTCTGACCACATCTATTTCATACCTTGCATATTTCGATAGGTTATTTAAATCCATCCATGCACTTGGCGTTAAGTACATTATCCATTCAGGAAGATATTTTATTCTTGTTACAAGAATAATTGATGCAGACACTGTTACAAAACTGATAATCTTACCAACGCACAGATTCAGACACCACAAACATAATCCATAAAAAGAACAGATGAAAAATCCCAACCCGCCTACAAGGAACATAGCTTCTAAAGGTCTGTATTCAAAGATAAGATATCCGGACACTCCAAAACTAAGACCAAATTGCTCTCCTGCATCAGTAAGAGCAAGTGTTGTCCAAATCCGCCCCCATTCCCCGCTCAGACAAACGTTGGGAAAAATAATCAAAATACTTATTCCTGTCAGACACAACATATACAGTATACTAACCGAAAAAATATACATAATATGTCCAAGCACCCATTCGGAGGTTCCACCTCTCATAATCACAAAGAGCTGATATTTATCATAAAATGGTGCATCTATAAAAAACAGCATAGCAGCTACAAATATAGATGCAGTCAGCATAACATCATTGAATATAAATGGAAGCAAAAATGGTGAAGCTTTTTCATTTACAGAAAACAAAAAATCTCTTATTGGAATCAATTCATTTAACATATAAACAAAAAGGCAGACCGGAATCAGATAAAGTTTATAATTTCCCCGCAGAATTCTCAATTGATAACCGCAAATCCGCCTGGCCTGACTCAAGACTTTCATCGATATTCACCCTCTATCTTTTTTAACATAATCATTCCGCTTATCCCACAAAATACCACTGTCACAAAAAGCGCATATGCTATGAGCAGAACAGGATCATCCGTGTATGTTTTTGTTGCAGAATTATATATTTCCTCCATATACAACATGGGATATTTGACTGCTATCCTTGAGAATAAAAAAATAAAGAAATAATTTAACAGAAATGGAAACGCATACACTG
>NZ_JBWJVP010000018.1:0-20396 GCF_056339915.1 Blautia sp. ZXY-1-B12
ATGGCACAACAATAAAATAATAAGAACAGGAGATAAGATAATGCCAATTAAAATACAGAGCGATCTGCCAGTAAAAGAGATTCTGGAAAAAGAAAATATTTTCGTGATGGATGAGTCACGTGCATCCCATCAGGATATCCGCCCCATTCAGATCCTCATTCTGAACCTGATGCCTCTGAAAGAGGAGACAGAGCTTCAGCTTCTGCGTTCCCTTTCCAACACACCGCTGCAGGTAGATGTCACCTTTATGGCAGTACAGAGCCATGAAGCGAAGAATACATCTGTGAGTCATCTGAATAAATTTTATCAGACATTTCCGGAACTGAAAAATAACAAATATGATGGAATGATCATCACAGGTGCTCCTGTAGAGCAGATGGAATTCGAAGAGGTAGACTACTGGAAGGAACTGGTAGAAATCATGGACTGGACAAACACCCATGTTACCTCCACCATTTATCTGTGCTGGGCTGCACAGGCAGGACTCTACCACCACTATGGACTGAAAAAGCGCAAACTTGATAAGAAGATGTTCGGTCTTTTCTGGCATAAAGTGATGAACCGTAAGATTCCGCTGGTACGCGGATTCGACGATATGTTCCTTGCACCTCATTCCAGACATACGGAAGTTCCCATCGAGGATATCCATAACTGTAAAGAGCTGACAGTGCTTGCTGAATCCGATGAAGCAGGGCTTTTCCTTGCAATGGCAGACGGCGGCCGCAAGATCTTTGTAATGGGACATCCGGAATATGATCGTGTGACTCTTGATGGTGAGTACAAACGTGATGTCAGCAAAAACCTGCCCATCGAAATCCCGGAGAATTATTACAAAGACAACAACCCGGAAAACAGACCGCTCCTTATGTGGAGAGCACATGCGAACAACCTGTATACAAACTGGCTGAATTACTATGTCTACCAGTCAACTCCGTTCGACCTGTATGGAACACCGGATTTCAGCGAGATTTAAAAGGTTTGCGAGAAGTTCAATTTCACTATCTTACCGTATTTTTACGCATCTTTATGAAAAATGGTGTCAAAATGGTGTCAAAACTGTGAGAAAATGGTGTCAAAACTGAACAGTAACCGGATATCTATATTCGTTTTGTCAGAATCAAAAACAGGTTGCTGAACAGACATAACCTATATTATAATGTACATATAACCAAACTCACTTGGAGGTGATAATATGCCATTACTTGAAGAGGAATATAGAAAAGAAGAGAAGATTAATGGTGTAATCTATGATATGTCACCATCACCAAATTATCAGCATGGGCTTGTAGATGGTAATATTTATCGAATCATATCAACCGGTTTACAGGGAACACTGTGTTTAGCATTCATGGAGAATCTGGATTATAAATATCATGCACAGGAGAATAATGATTATGTGATACCAGATGTGATGATTATATGTGATCGTAAGCATTTGAAAGGTGGTTCCTATACTGGTACACCCAGATTTATTGTGGAAACTCTTAGCCCGGCAACAGCATTAAGAGATATGACTGTGAAGAAAGAAATTTACCAGGCAGCAGGTGTAGAAGAGTATTGGATCATCTCACCGAAAGAAAGAGCAGTACAGATTTATTATCTTGAGGATGGTAAATATGATTTGAAGTATAGCTATATCTTGCAGGATGATCCAGAAGAAGAACATTATAATGCAGATACAGTGGTGACACTGAAAGATTTTCCGAAAATCTCCATGACATTGGCAGAGATGTTTGAGAATGTAGAATAATATGAGCAGCATGAAAGCCCTCGGGAGTTAATCCTGGGGGGCTTTTGGTATAGCCAAATCCGTTGAAGTATGTTATTATATGCATCAGTTCTCAGAATCGGGAATATTCAGTTGAGATAAGAAAGGACACAACAATCATATGAACATAGGAAACAATATAGGAAATATCATGAAGATCACAGGCGCATGGAACACCTTTAAGAGCAATCATCCCAAGTTCCCGGCATTCTGTCAGGCAGTTTCACGCAAAGGGCTTAAAGAAGGAAGCATCATTGAAATTGCGATCACCACTCCTGAGGGAGAGAAGATTGAGACAAACCTGAAAGTAAAGGACAGTGACCTGGAATTACTGAAACAGTTGTCTGACCTGAAAATGTGAAAAAGTTTACAAAAATTTTATTTGAATAACAGGTATAAATCTGCTATAGTATTCTATGTTGGTTAAGTTGATTATTATTCGTTCCCATATATAAGAATGATAGGTTCTCAAAAGAAAGAAGAGGAAGAAAATTGCGTAAAAAATCACATATTTTATTAGCAAGATACCTTGCGGATCAGATGCAGACCACAGCAAGCCTGCAGTCTCACAGAAAGGCTTTCTGTCTGGGCAGCATTCTGCCGGATATCAAACCGTCCTTTATCACCAGAAGGCACGAGTTCTACGGAACATTTGAAGATGTCAAGAACCGGATGAAAGAACTGGCAGATATCAGACCGGATGAGAGTAACCAGAGAGTTTACTGGCGGCGGTTCGGCGAAGTGATCCACTATATGGCGGATTATTTTACCTTTCCTCATAACAAAACATATACAGGAAGCTTCAGCCAGCATAATCATTATGAGAAAGTACTTAAGAACAGACTGAAAGAATGTATACAGCAGGGAGAAGCATATGCATATCTGGAACCGGCCATCCGCTTCGCTGATTTCTCCACCCTGATCGATTATATCGAAGCTACTCATGAGAAATACCTCAACAAGCTCCGCAGCGTGGAAGAGGATATCCGCTTTATCCTGAATATGTGTTTTCAGGTAGTGCAGGGACTGATACAGATCTGTATTGGTAATAAGAACTTTGCAGGAGCCATTCAGGCAGCCTGACAGAGATACGCTAAGAATACAGGAAGGCTGTGTGGAAATCATATCCGCACAGCCTTCCTGCATTCTGAAACATATCTTCCTCACTGCTTGTTGCTTTTCGCAACTTCTGCAGGGGAACTTACTTGATTCGGTTAAAATGTGACAAAAAAATGAATTTTGGTCAAATCTGGAATTTACCTGCCCTGAGCTGTTGATTTCAAAAAATGATTATGCTAGAATAAAACAGGTTAATATTTCGGGATAATTCACTTATGAAATAACATAATAATGTGAAAAGTAATTTAGACAGTATGCCCTTATAAACAGGGGGTAAGGACATGCTCACAGTAAGAAGGGAGCAATTTAGATATATGAAAAACAAGTATCTTACCAGATTCTTATGTCTGACATTGATGTCAGGAATGGTATTATCCGGTCCTGCGTCCGTACTTGCAGCAGAGGATACTGCTGCGTATACAGCAGACGGTTCTGATTTCAGCGATTCCGGTGATTTTGATTCAGGATCAGAGGATCCGGCGCCGGCAGATCCGACTCCTGCAGAGCCAACACCTGCGCCGGTAGATCCGACACCTGCAGACCCGACACCTGCACCGGTAGATCCGACACCAACACCTGCAGAGCCAACACCTGCACCGGCAGATCCGACTCCGACACCAACAGATCCTACTCCGACACCTGCGAATCCTACACCAACACCGTCTTCACAGATTACGAAGGCAGCCCAGGATGTGATCGACAGAATCAAAGAGTTGAACGCACAGACCATCACGCTGGAGAAGAAAGCCACTGTTCAGAGCATCCGCACTGCATATAATGCCCTGTCTGATACAGAGAAGGCACAGGTTTCTAATTATAATCTGCTGGTTCAGGCAGAAGCGACTATTGCTCAGCTGGAAGCGCAGAAGAACAATGCGAATACGAATAATCCATTTACGAGTAATACCAGTGCTGCACAGACCGGAACTCCGGTATATTATGCGTCCAATATCCACGCAGGTAAGGATTTCTATCTGGACAGCCTGAAGAATAACTACAATCTGACCTTCTCAGATGATTTCGCTTCTGTTATGGATGAGATCGAGAAGGAATATAAAGAGAAGAACAAAGTAGCAGATGCCAGCGATGTAAACGGCAGCAAGACCACCACATCTGCAGACAGTCTTCTGGTAAGAAACTGGCAGGATATCCTTGCAGTCTATGTATATCAGCAGAGCCAGGACGGAGAAAACAGAATTTACCCTGGATTCTTCCTGCAAGAAAGACCTTGCGAAAATCTTTGCAGAGATGAACCCGATCGTAAGGGACAAGCAGGATATCACTCACGTTACATACGCTAATCGTAAAATCAACTACTATATTAAGAAAAATAAAATCGCAAAAAAAGGATCGTACGATCCTTAAGAAATATGTGGAGACAGACTGCAAACTCCTCTGCGCGGTAGTAACAGCTGCCAACGGTTTTGTCCGCGAGAGTGTAGGGGATGATGTTTCCGAGGAAAGAGTAAATGTTATTTCCGCAGCCTATTCACTGGTTGGTAAAGTCGGTTACTTCTGGGGCGGCAAATCCACAGTGATCGGTGAAGATCCAGGCTGGGGAACCAGCGAGAAGGTATCAGCCGAGGGAAGCAAGAGCACCGGAACCATCCGCGCATACGGACTGGACTGCAGTGGTTTTGTCACCTGGGCAGTGATCAACGGATATCAGGATAAAGCAATGCAGGAAGCTGTAGGTGACGGAACTTCCGATCAGTGGGAGAAAGCAAACGTGGTAACTGAGGCAGATGCACAGCCCGGAGATCTGGTGTTCCAGAAAGGACCGGAAGCAGGAAGCGATAATCATGTAGGTATTCTCTGCGGTAAAACAGACGCAGGTGACTGGATCGCAGTACACTGCTCCTCCGGCAAGAATGGAGTAACAGTAGGCGAAGCATACAGTGCAAGCTTCCGTTACATCCGCCAGCCATCCTTCTACCCGACACAGGAACAGGTTCAGGAAATGCAGAGCAGCAGTACGGTAAGCACAACAACAGGTGATGCAGCAGCTTCCACAGGAACAGATATCTTTTCTGCAAATGTGACAGTAAGCAATACTCTGCAGGATGCGATGAAGTCAAATACTTCCGACTCAACAGGATTCACAACATTGGAATCCACTGAGAAGACTTCCATCCTTCCGGATAAGATTGATCTGTCAAAAGAGAAAGTCGCTGTATTTAAGGCAAAATAAAATGTATAAAAGAAGAGAAAGTCATACAAAAAAGTCTGGCTTTCCCTTCTTTTTTCGTGTATAAACTTTTTTATCTGTTAACTTAAACGGTTAAGTAAAACTGACGAATTTGCTTATTGGTCTGCGGAATATGCTTCAAAAACGAAAAAAATATTCAAAAATATGGAAACCCCTGGAGAGTACAAAAACCTGTGAGTAGATGGATATTTATATCATCAAAAGCATATTCGTTGAAGTAGGAATGGAACATAAAAGTTTATAATTTTTTATAAGTTTTCAGTAACGGTGTCATTAATCTATATGAAGGGATTTGAGAGAGATACGATCATGTATGAAAAAGGTCAGGAAGCTGAACGCAAAAATACAGAAAGGGAACGTCAGAGAGCGGATTTTGCTGAAAAAGAAAAAATAAAGGCCCCAAAAGAGACAACAGAAGCACTTAAAAGAGTAGCTGAACTGGAGAAGATTTTGCAATGTAAAACTACGGAGGGTAAATAAGATTATCTTAAGATAGCCACAGACTGGCACCCATCCAGCCTGCGGCTTTTTCACCCACTATTTTTGAGTTGACTTTTTGGCACATTGCGCATATACTAACAGTAGCTAAGGAATGTGGTGAGATTCCTTGAAGCAAAACAAAAACCCTCAGAGTGCCAGCTCTGGGGGCTTTCTTGCTCGTTACGGTGAGCTATTCCGTTTAGACTGTTGCTGTCTATCGTCTGCTGTCCAGCCATTTGCATATGTAGTAGCTAACTACGCCTGCTATAACAGAGACAAGAAATGTGGTGAGAATTTCTTCCATGGAGTCCACCTCTTTTCTGCTGGAGGTTCGACAGCTTTTTGAGTATAACATGTTTTAGAACAAATTGGAATAGTAAAACCTGGCATGAGTTAACTGATAGAGGCAGTTAGGGGAGAACCCTCTGCCGGGACTGGTATTAATACTGAACAGGTCTGGCGGGGTCGCACCCCTGTCGGGAAAATAAAGAAACAAAATATGTTTTAAAAGTCCTCTAAAGAAAGTATAAAAATCTAATCAGGTCACAGACTGGAATCCGCTCAGTCTGTGGCTTTTTAGTCATGAATAATTATGATTATAATTGACTTTAATCGCGTTTTTGTTATGTACGGTCAAGTTTAATCCTGTTTATAGATGACTTGCAATTGTATTTCTATTATTTTAAGTCAATCATAATTACAAATATAGTTGACTGCGATTGCACTTTTATTATATAAGGTCAAGCTGAAGCATGTTTATAAGGCAGTTGGAGTCAGAACCGGTTGGGAGCACGCCTCAAGGACTGTTTTTGAGGCGCTCCCTTTATGAAATTAAGAAATTAAGAAAAAATATTATTGTTGTACTGCATGATGAGTAAGTGGTATAATAATACAAGTTTATATTGCAGAAAAAAGCTGTTGTTCGTGAGAGGCTGGGAATAATGATTGAGTGGAAACAAATGACGATGCAGGAAGCAGAGAATAAAATGGAGGTGCTTCGGGAGATTTTTGATGTAGTTCGTCTCCTGAAAGGGAGTGATCTGCAGGCTGCCGGAATGGAACGTAAGCTTGCAGGAAGAGAAAATCTTTGCCAGTGTTATGCTTTCTGGAATAAAGATAAAAGATGTGAGAATTGCATTTCCCTTAAAGCACTGGAGGAGAAGAAACAGACATCCAAAATTGAATTCCTTGATTCTGATATGTATCAGGTATTTGTAAGGTATCTGGAGATTGATGATGAGCCCTATGTAATGGAAATGCTGAAAAAGCTGGACGAGAACACGCTGACAGATGAGGAAGGATATGAAAAACTGACGGAAAAGCTGACAGTATATAGCGAAAAGCTGTATAAGGATGTGCTGACAGGGGCGTATAACCGCAGATATTTTGAGGAAAAAGTCAAAAATATGTCTTTGAATGCCGGAGTTGCAGTTATCGATCTGGATGATTTCAAATTGTTCAATGACACTTATGGTCATGATGGAGGAGACCTGGTACTGACAACCGTAGTGAATGTAATTCGGCATTATATCCGTCGTACGGATATTCTGGTGCGCTATGGAGGAGATGAATTTCTGCTGATCCTGCCCGGAATTGAGAAGGGAGTCTTTTCACAGAAGCTCCGTATGATCCAAGAGAAGATCCATGCGACGCATATTCCGGGTTTTAATCGTCTGAAGCTTTCAGTGAGCATTGGTGGAGCTATGTTTACCCATGGCAGATTGGAGGAAGCACTCACCAAAGACAGAGCCGACTTATGTATATGGCCAAGGGACATAAAAGATATAGTAGTGACCCGGTGGGAGCAGAAGCAAAATACAGACAAGATGGAAAAAAGGAACCTGCCCCAGCTTCTGGTTGTTGATGATTCTGAAATGAACCGAGAGATACTTAAGGAAATTCTGGGAAAAGAATACCGGATACTGGAGGCCTGTGACGGGGAAGAGGCTCTGAAGATGTTAGAGCAGTATGGAACTGAAATCTCATTGGTCCTGTTAGATATTATTATGCCCAAAATGGATGGATTTGAAGTACTCGCCTATATGAACAGAGATAAATGGATCGAGGATATACCGGTGATCATGATTTCCAGTGAAGGATCAGAGAGTTATATCCGCCGTGCCTACGAACTGGGGGCTTCAGATTATATAAGCAGACCATTTGATGCTAAGGTGGTATATCAGCGGGTTATCAATATGATCAAGCTTTATGCCAAGCAAAGGCGTCTGATCCATCTGGTAACAGATCAGATTTATGAGAAAGAGAAAAACAACCGTATGATGACCGGGATTCTCAGTCAGATTGTAGAGTTCCGAAATGGTGAAAGCAGGCTTCATGTGTTGCATATTAATATTCTGACTCAGCTTTTGCTAGAGAAATTGATGCGAAAATCAGAGAATTACGATCTTTCCTGGTCTCAGCAGCATATGATCGCCACAGCTTCCGCACTTCATGATATCGGTAAGATTGGAATTGACGAAAAAATTCTGAATAAACCCGGAAAGCTTACAAAGGAAGAATTTGAAGCCATGAAGCAGCACACGATCATCGGTGCCCGGATGCTTGACAGGCTGGAAATGTATCATGATGAAGAGATGATGAAATATGCCTATGAAATATGCCGCTGGCATCATGAACGTTATGATGGAAAAGGATATCCGGATGGCCTGAAGGGAGAAGAAATCCCTATATCTGCCCAGGTGGTATCACTGGCAGATGTGTATGATGCCCTGGTAAGTGACCGGGTATATAAGAAAGCATATTCTCATGAAAAGGCAATAGAGATGATCCTAAATGGAGAATGCGGAATGTTTAATCCTCTTCTTTTGGAATGTCTGGTGGAAATTCAGGATAAAGTACGCAAGGAACTTGATATTAAAGATGTGAATGAATGTCTGGAATATCTGGAAGAGAGAAACAGATAAAATCCCCCTGAAAAGAGCCTAAACTCAGCGATGAATGGGTGTACATTTCTGTAGATCTGAATGGATTAAAATGAGAAGACAGAGTGATCAAGTTGAACGTGTAGCCTGCGGCAGTGGGAAATCAATAAATTTCTATCAGATCAGAAGGATGCAGAGAATGTTGCGGCTTTGAAAATAATAAATGGTCATTACAGAGATCGATTCATGAAATGCAAAAATATTTTGTAAAAAATTTTCCTGAGTATCTTGACAGGGAATAAATAATCCTTTATAGTATAACACAGATTTGGTGTGTTACTGGACAGGCAGGCATTAACCGGTCATAAATGTTATTTTTTAATGTTTATGGGGGTTAGTGCCTTTTTTTGATGTATTTTATGTGGTAAAACGCGGAATAATCATATGTCAGAAGGTTTTAATCTCCCGGAAACAAGACGGTTTATTCGCACGAATAAGGAAAAGGAGACAAAAGAACATGAAAGACAAGATTTTTGGAGTTTTGCAGCGTGTGGGAAGATCCTTTATGCTTCCGATCGCAATTCTCCCTGTTGCAGGTTTGTTGCTTGGTATCGGCAGTTCCTTCACAAATGAAACAACTATCGCTACCTATGGATTGCAGAAGATCCTGGGAAGTGGAACATTACTTAATTCTCTTCTGATCATTATGAACAAGGTTGGAAGTGCTGTATTTGACAATCTGCCGCTGATCTTTGCGGTTGGTGTTGCCATTGGTATGGCAAAGAAAGAGAAAGAGGTTGCTGCTCTTTCTGCGCTGATTGCATATTTCGTTATGAATGTGGCTGTCAGTGCCATGCTTCTTATTAACAATGAAATCACAGCAGACGGTCAGATAGCAGCAGATGTACTGGAGGGAACCATTACTTCTGTATGCGGGATCCAGTCTCTGCAGATGGGTGTATTCGGCGGTATTATCGTAGGTCTTGGTGTTGCGGCACTTCATAACCGTTTCCACAAAATTGTGCTTCCGAATGCGCTGTCATTCTTTGGCGGCTCAAGATTTATACCGATCATTTCCACAATCGTATATATGTTTGTGGGAATCCTGATGTATTTTGTATGGCCGGTAGTTCAGAACGGTATTTATGCTCTGGGCGGTCTGGTAACAGGCAGTGGATATCTGGGAACTCTGATTTTTGGTATTATTAAACGAGCACTGATTCCCTTTGGGCTGCATCATGTATTTTATATGCCATTCTGGCAGACAGCAGTGGGCGGAACTATGGAAGTTGCAGGACAGGTGGTACAGGGCGGACAGAATATCTTCTTTGCACAGCTTGCTGATTCTGCAAATATAGCACATTTCAGTGCGGATGCAACCAGATATTTCTCTGGTGAGTTTATCTTTATGATTTTTGGTCTTCCGGGAGCAGCGTTGGCTATGTATCGCTGTGCAAAATCTGAGAAGAAAAAAGCAGCAGGCGGACTTCTTCTTTCCGCAGCGCTGGCATGTATGTTTACTGGTATCACTGAACCGCTGGAATTCTCATTCCTGTTTGTAGCTCCGGCATTGTTCGTAGTTCAGGTGATCCTGGCAGGTGCGGCTTATATGATCGCGCATATGCTGAATATTGCAGTAGGACTTACTTTCTCAGGCGGTTTCCTTGACCTGTTCCTCTTTGGTATCCTGCAGGGAAATGCAAAAACAAGCTGGCTGAGGATCATTCCGGTTGGTATTATTTACTTTATCCTGTATTATGTGATCTTTACATTTATGATCAGGAAATTTAATTTCAAGACTCCTGGACGTGAAGATGATGATACAGAGACAAAGCTTTATACAAAAGCTGATGTAAATGCAAGAAAAGAAGCCGGAAAGACAGCCGGTGCAGCTGCAGCGACCTCCGGTGATCCGGTAAGTGAACTGATCACCAGAGGTCTTGGCGGAAAGAAAAATATCGTAGATGTTGACTGTTGTGCGACCAGACTTCGTATCACAGTTGCAAAGCCTGAAAAAGTTCGTGATGAACTTCTGAAACAGACAGATTCCAGAGGAATCGTAAAAAAAGGACAGGGCGTACAGGTTATCTATGGACCTCATGTAACTGTTATCAAGGCGAAGCTGGAAGAATATCTGGAGACTGCTCCAAACGAATTCGCAGATGAGACCCCGGATAATGTACAGGTACAGGAAAATGCTGCAGCAGGAAATGCAGATGGACAGAACAGTGCAGAGGTTGAGGACAAAAATGCAGGTACAGCACAGACCTCAGCACCTGCAAAAGAAGAAAAAATCAGAAAAACAGCAATCATTTACAGTCCTGTAGACGGAATCGCAGCAGATCTTTCTACTGCACCGGATGAGGGATTTGCAGGAAAAATGATGGGTGACGGTGCAGTGGTGACACCAACAGAAGGTACTGTATATGCACCTGCAGACGGTGAAGTTGAGTTTATTTTTGATACAAAACATGCTATAGGTTTCCAGACAGATTCCGGTATCCCTATGCTTCTTCATATGGGAATCGACACTGTAAAACTGGAAGGAAAAGGCTTCGAAATCCTGGTAACAGAGGGTCAGAAAGTGAAAAAAGGTGATCCGATGATGAAACTGGATTTGGAGTTCTTAACTGCTAATGCTCCGTCTATCACTTCCCCTATCCTTGATACTGAACCGGAAGACAACCAGAGAATCAGACTTCTGGCAAACGGTGAGATCAAGGCCGGTGAACCGTTGTTTGCGGTGGAGACACTGGAATAATATTGTTATAATATAGAAATAACGAAGTTAAACATGTCAAAAAACAGTTGGATGATCAAAAGAGATGATATCTTGATTATCTGACTGTTTTTTTACGCACGTGAATTGAAAAGGATGACTTTTTTGCAGGAGGGATCTTGGAATCAAAAATGTAACAAATTTGTGTGACAGATAGGATTCTTATTCAAAATATGGTAAACTATAGCAGTCTTATGACCAAAGGGAAAATTATTATAATGGCAATAAATTTTTATAGAGGGGATTACGACAGAGATGTACAGAGTTAGCAAGGTATTAAATAATAATGGTGTTATAGCCATTGATATGGATGAAAATAAGGAGTATGTGATTCTTGGCAAGGGTGTTGGCTTTGGAAAAAAGGTCAGCCAGCGTTTTGATAAGCCGGAGGGATGCACTACATATCGTCTGGAACAGGAGACAGAGCGTGGATCTGCGAAGGAACTGGTAAAGGGAATAGAGCCGGAGTATCTGGAGATTGCAGATGCAATTCTGACAGAGTCACAGAAAGTGTTTGGAGATTCCATAGACAGAGGGATTCTTTTTCCACTTGCTGACCATATTTCTTTTGCAGTCGCAAGAATCCGCAGAAATGAGCAGATCAGCAATCCGCTGACAGAGGATATCAAGGTTCTTTTCTACAGTGAATTTAAAGTTGCGGAAACACTGAAAACAATTCTGAGAGAAAGACTTCAGATAGAGATTGATGATCATGAGGTTGGATATGTGGCATTGCATATTCATTCTGCAATTGGTGACGAGAAGGTATCTGTTGCCATGCAGACTGCGAGAGCAGTGAGAGAGTGTATAGATATGCTCGAGAAAGCAACAGGTAAGCCAATCGATGTACTGTCACTGTCCTATAATCGCCTGATGAACCATATGAAGTATATGGTAGCGCGTGCATCTACAGGAGAGAAGCTGAATCTGGACATGAATGAATATATGCTGGATCAGTATCCCCAGGCCTATAAGGTTGCCACTGACATCTGTAAAAACCTGGAAGAATGTATTGGACATAAGCTGGATGAAACAGAGACAGGATATCTGGCAATGCATATCCAGAGAGTGTATAAGGATGCGGTATGATCCGACAGTTTCTTTTAGATTATAGTAATTTCCAAGTAAATAGTAATGTATGATTTGACCGCGAGCGCAATTTTATTATTTTCGGTCAAGTTGAAACAGGTTTCAGGTTGACTGGAATTGCGCATATGCAGTATACGGTCAAGTTGAAGCAAGTTTTGGTTGACTGGAATTGCGCATATGCAGTATACGGTCAAGTCGAAACAAGTTTTTGGTTGACTGAGATTGCGCTTGTATTAAATGAAGTCAAGTTGAAACAAGTTTCAGGTTGACCGCAACAGCACTTGTATTAAAGGAAGTCAAGTCGAATCATATTTATAGTTGATCATGGTTATATTATTTACAATTTAAGCCAGGAATAGCCATATTTTTACTTGATCGTAAATGTCTTAATTGCTCGGACGTGAATTGCATCATATAAGGATAGAAACCAAAGAATAGAACGGTTATATTCAGACATTTGAGGTATACGCCTGATATGGATGCGCTGGAGACCTGGACTGCATCGACTTGTTGTTGAGATTGAATAGGATGATTCTATTAAAAGCAAAAATACACCAGTCTACGAGAGATTTTTTTCTCATAAACTGGTGTATTTGTCTTATGGGATTTAATTTTTCGACAATGTATCTTTGAATTGTGAATAATTACTATCTTCTGTAATTTTCTCTACGTATGCATCATAAGCAGCTTGTAAACTATCATATTTCGTACCCTTATCAGCAATTTTTTGATAACTCTCAGCATTATACTGATGATCTGCAATTACCTTGTATAGTGTTGTTATTTTATCTCCGGTTCGCTCGGCAGTTGTTGACTCGGAAACATAGTATTCATTATCTGCTCTGCAGATAATGACAGGAATTTTTGTCCCTGTCGGAAAGTTACTAACGTTTACAGAAGTCCAGAAAAGATAACGTCTATTCTTATTCTTTCCACTGTCCAGATATGCCCAGGTACCGTTTTTTAGCAGACTATCATTTTTTATTAATGTTGAAATCGCAGGAACCATTGTTGAGCTTGTAGCGTTAGAATCAAGTTCAAAATTATTGTTGTTATTCAATGTGCTTTTCAATAATTTTGAATCATTAAGTGGTCCCATCAAATTTTCATTCATATTAAAAGGATGTTTCTTTCCGCCACTTTCTTTTCCACCTGACCATTTAAATTTCACACTGTATCCCCAGTGCTACAGGGCAGGGCGGGCATGGGGAATCAAGTCCCATAAGTGCCTTATAGCATTTCACCTCCGGCTGGAGATTGGGGTACAGCTGTTTAGCAGTGTCGTTATAGCTTAGGATATTATAGTCTTTGTCTATGCTGTAATATCCGGAAGAGTGTGTGTTCATAGTTTTTACTTCTGGTGTTTAATACTTTAAAGTATACTCTTTTTACCCCAAAATAGCAATAAGCAGCCTCTTTTTCGTTCCCTGTAAAATATCTTTAAGTAAAGTATATACTTTACTTTATATTTTATAATATTCATGCTATAATGATTTTGTAAAGTCATTACTTTCATTTTTGTTAAATATTTTGAAATATTAAGTATAATATATAAATTTAATTAAAGGAGGTTTTTACTATGGAAATTGGAGGCTTTTTCCCCTATCAACCTGTTGACTCTGAGCCAAACAACTATGTGGAGCATACCTGCCCTGATCCCGGGGACACCGCTCATCTAATGTCCGGCCGTTGTGCCATTTATTACTGTCTGAGGGATCTGATGTTAACAGATCAAAAGCGTGTGGCATATCTGCCTTCCTATGACTGCGAAACAGTTCTGGGCTGCTTTGTAAAAGCAGGATATGAAATTCATTATTATGATTTTGACAAAAATCTTTCCCCTGTGTTTGAGGAAGAGATGATCCCGCAGATCAGTGTTCTCCTTGTCTGTGGATACTATGGTTATCCTACCTATGATGAGAACTTTGTCAAAAAATGTAAAGCCAGTGGCGTTTCTGTAATAGTGGATACTACCCATACAGCATTTTCTCCATTGCCGGCCTGTCCGGATTCTGACTATATTGCCGTCAGTCTCCGAAAATGGATGGGTGTTGCCTCCGGTGGTCTTGCCATCAAGCGAAAGGGCACCTTTGGCGTAAAACCTATTCCTATCAATAAAGAACAGTTTTCCCTTAGAGATCAGGCTCTTCAATCCCGAGAGACCTACGAGCATACAGGAAATGAGGACTATAATAAAGAAGGCAATGATGTTTTCTGGAAAGCGGAATTTATGCTTCGTGAAATTTTCGATATCCAGGAAGGGGATGAAGCTTCCCTTAAACGATTCTTCATTATCCATTCCGGGATGCGATCCGTAAACGCCAGGAAAATTACCATTACCTTCTGGAACACCTGCCGGAACGCTCCGATATCCGCCCGGTATTTCCTTATCTTTCAGATGATATCTGTCCTATGTTTTTCCCTTTCTTTGTGGAAAACCGGGACGCCCTTATCAAGCATCTGGCAGACAGGCACATTCCGCCTAAAGTATACTGGCCTGTACCACCTTTTGTAAAGGTTGAAGACTATCCAGGAGCTCAATATATTTATTCCCATATCATGTCTGTCAGCTGTGATGAGCGCTTTAACACGGACGATATGCAGAAAATTGTAGAAGCCTTTGAAAACTATTAAAGATCTTAAAGCATTTTGAGAATATCCGTTTGATAAATCTAATCAGGCCACAGACTGGAAATCACCAGTCTATGGCTTCTTCATCTTCTCAGGTTGACATCCCATCTGTCGTTTGCTACACTAAAATCACATATCTGACAAAGGAATGGGAAGTATGAAGAAGAAAAAATTATAATCTATAAACCTGTTACTAATAATGGTAATCTTATGGAGAAAAAGTTGTTTGTCAATACTATCATAGCCGCATATAATGCACAGGCAGTTAATCCGGAATTGATGTTTGTAAAGCAGTCAGACAGAAATGCTGCACAGGAAAAGACTGTTTATTACACTCTTGACAATGTTAACTTCAATGAATCCCAGGAGCTTATTAAAAACAAACCACTTGAGTTCCATTTGAAGTGACAGATTCCAACCTGGTTGGTACTTCCTTTGCCGGAACAAACACAAAAGACCTGAAACTTCAATTGTACATAGAGTCTGATGACGGTACAAAAATTGAAGGAATTGGAGGAGAAAACACAAAGGTAAAAGAAATACATCTTCCGGTATATAAAGCTAGTGAAAAGCAGGCAGAATATGAAGATGGATATGTATATGTTAACAGTGGAAACGTATATGACTTTACCTTGAATGAACTACAAAACTATGAGAGTTATTTAAAAACAAGTGCAGGTTACAAGGGAAAGGTTACCCTGTATGCGAAAATTTCATGCAAGTACATTTACTACTGCACGGAAAAAGAAGCGCAATCCATTGCACAGATAAACATCTGTCAACGACAGCTCTTTGATCTGGATTGAGGTAAAAACTTTATAACCCCAAATTCTGAAAGCCTCAGACTGGTACAGTACAGCTACCCCGGTCCGGGGCTTTTGAAATGCGGAGATTATTGCCATGAGTATATTTGAGTATGACAAAGAGGAAGAAGAACAGAAACTTCAGGCAACTTATGAAAAGATTGGCGAAAAGCGAGGTGAAAAGCAAGGTGAATTAAAAAAGGCAAAAAGCATAGCCATTTCGCTTGCGCAGGAAGGAGAACCTGTAGAAAGAATAGCAAGAACCCTTGGTGAAACGGAAAAAACGATTAAAGAATGGCTGGCTGAAACGCATTAAAATTGGTTCCGCAGTATCATCAACTGAATGTTACTGTGGAACCTTTTTATATCTGTCTGCTATTTTAGCCGGGTAAGTCGGATTTTATCTGCGTATCCCTGACAGTTCGTCTTCTATCCACTTATCTGTGTTGAAGTTACTGTCAAAGAACCTGACAATCACGCCGTAAGGTTCTGTATCGCTGTTGAATGCGTTGGCTTCATCAGTGTCTACGTGCATTGCCAGGTGATAATTTCTGTGGACTCTGACTACTACATCTGCGTAGATAAGTGCGCGTCCGTAGCTTTTGGTCAGGACGAAGACTTCGTCATTGTCTTTGATATGCAGGGCAAGTGCTTCATCCGGAGTCATGTGGATGTGGCGTTTGGCTACGATGACCCCTTTGGGGATTTCGATATCACCGCATGGACCGGATAAATAAAATACAGCCGGGAGTTCCTTCGATATCACCGGACTGGCGTATCACGCTTGGAATCCCCAGTTTTCTGGTGTCTGTAAGAGACATTTCTACCTGCGTGTCGCTGCGGAAAGGACCGAGAAGTGCCATGTTTTCGAAAGTACCTTTCGGTCCTTTGACAGTTACTCGTTCCCGGCACAGATATTGTCCGGGCTGGCTTAATTCTTTGATAAAATGTGGTTTGCTTCCTTCTCCGAATAATTTTTCAAAATCTTCCTGCGAGATATGCAGATGTCTGGCAGAAGTTTCTATAGGTATTTTGATGCTCATTTATTACAATACTCCCTCAATATGTTACTTGTATATGTCTGTCCGACATTCTGTTGTCTGATGGGATACAGAGCAGTTATACTTACTTTTTAGTGTATCTCTTTAATTGGAAATATGCAATGTTTATCTTGTAAGAAGGACAATTTTTATTATAAAATAGTGTTAACTTACTTTTATCGGTTTACAAGGAGAAGTGTTCTGGGCTATAATAAGATACATTAGAATAACAGTTACTGTTCACACACCACTATCCCGAGACATACAAGCCAAAATTCCATTGCCGCAGGCAATTCGGAATGAATTTTCGGCGAGTAAGCCAGACTGTGAAAAACGGAGTGAACAGTAACGAATAACAATTCTGAACGTGACAAAACAGAATGAAATAGTAATGTAATATCAGACTTATAGAATAATAACCAAGAAGGATTATTGAATGAGCAAAAAGAGATTTTCCGGGCTGCGTCTGATTCTTATGGTGCCTGTGGTGGTGCTTTTGGCCGGTGGACTGATCATCGGCGGAAGAGCTTTGCAGGAACCGGGGGAAGTAAGGACTCTTAAGAGACAGGAGGTAGCGCAGACGGATGAAGGACATCAGGAGTATTATTTCGGCCTTCTTAATGAGAATGAACAGAGAGGCTACCGCGAGATCCTGGAGGGGATCAGAAGCTTTGAGGATAAATTTTATCTGTCTCTCTCAGGAGATAATGAGATAGACAGAGTGTATCATGCAGTGCTGAAGGATCATCCGGAGCTGTTCTGGGTACATAACCGGGAGAAAGTTTATAAGACGACTTATTCGGGCAGAGATTACTGTCAGTTTTCTCCGGGATATACTTATACAGAGGAGCAGAGACAGGAGATCACGCAGGCTATGGAGAATGCGTATCAGGAGGTGTTATCGCAGATTCCGGATGGTGCTGATGATTACACGAAGGTAATGACTGTTTATACTTATGTCATAGACAATACAGAATATGTGATCTCTGATGATGACCAGAGTATAGCAGGAGCTTTCTGGAAGAAACAGGCGGTATGTGCGGGCTATGCGGGAGCAGTGCAGTATCTGCTGGAGCGTCTGGATATCCCCTGTATTTATGTGGAGGGTGATGCTGCAAACAGTACCCAGGGACATGCCTGGAATATTGTAGAGCTGAACGGACAGTATTATTATGTGGATGCCACCAATGGGGACCAGCCGGACTTTCTGGAGGGTGATGCCACGCTGCGGCGCAGAGCATGAGAACAACAATCGATGATTATCTGTGTCCGTTCCCACAGGAGTACGAGGAGAATTATACGGCCTCTGATGAGTTTCCTGTTCCTGCGTGTACAGCGACTGACATGAATTTCTATGTGAGAAACGGCGCCTGTTTTGATACCTATGACTGGAGCAGTGTATATGACCTGTGCAGACTGCGCATTGACAGTGATGCTGCGGTGGTACGCTTTAAGTTTGGCAGCCAGGGGGCTTATGATGAGGCATATATGGATCTGATCGACAGTAATCATATCCAGGATATCGCAAAATATTATATGGAAGTCCATGGGCTGTCTCAGATTTCCTATCATTACGGCGTGATCGACAATATGAAGACCTTATACTTCATGTTCTGACGGGTTTAGCTCAGATGTGTCAGTTGATGATAAGGAACGCTATAAATATATAACTAAAAGGAGTGACTGAAAATTATGGTTAATATGACAGATATATTTGGAAATGCGCTGAGTATTGCCGGGAGTTTTATGGATTCAGATCTGGTGAACCGTTTTATGATGGTAATATTTGCAGTGATCCTTGTGTTTGGAGTGCTGAACTGTATTCTGGGATACAGGCTTCTGCGTTTCTGGATGATGCTGGGAGGTTTTCTGGTAGGCGGCGGTCTTGCGCTGGTGGTTGTACATACAATGGGAATACAGGAGAAATCAACAATGCTGATCGCAGCACTGGCGGCAGGAGTTGTGTTCGCAGTGATTGCATTTCTGATTTATAAGGCAGGTGTGTTTATCCTGGCAGCAGGTATCGGCTGGGCGGCCAGTATTTATTTCCTGCATCCTACCAGCTCCGCAGTATTTTTTGCATGTATTCTGATCGGCGTAGCTCTTGGTTCCATGGCGGTGAAAGACTGCAGGGAAGTGCTGATCGTGGCTACAAGTTTGATCGGTGGTATTATGGCAGGGGTTTCCCTTGCACAGCTTGGAAATCTGGCAGATATTCCCGATGGACTGGGAATGAGTGTGGGATTTGCAGTTCTGGGTATGTTGATTCAGTTTGCTATCAACAAACCGGTTTCTGATGAAGAGGATGAAGAAACGGTTGATGAAGAAAGCACTGAGCAGATTTACAGGCGAAATCAGGACCTGAGACAAGACCAGAGTTTTAAGCAGTCTCAGGACAGAGACATGGAGGAATCAATATATGCCAGAGGACAGAAAGGACAGGCGAGAAAAAATGGCAAAAGAAGCTAAGACAAATGCAATGAGAATGCTGGACAGACAGAAAGTTAAATATGAGGCGTTCTCCTATGAATGTGATGAATTTATTGACGGGATCCACAGTGCGGATAAGATCGGTGCTCCCTATGACCAGTCTTTTAAGACTCTGGTAATGGAAGGAAAGAGCGGCGGTTATTTCGTTTTTGTAGTTCCGATTGAAAAGGAAGTTGACCGTAAGGCGGCTGCAAAGGCTGTCGGTGAGAAGACAGTGGACATGATCCATGTGAAGGATATCACAAAGATTACCGGATATGTGAGAGGCGGCTGCAGTCCGCTGGGAATGAAGAAACCTTATCCTGTTGTGTTTGATGCATCTGCAGGAGAATTTGAGGAGATTTATGTGAGTGGCGGTCGTATCGGACTGACACTGAAGGTTCCCCTTGCTGATCTGCTTAAGGTGACAGGCGGAAAGCTGGCGGATATTATCATGAAGACAGAATAAAATAACAGGGTACGGCTAAGCCGTACCCTGTATTTTATTCTTTAGTTATCGGAAGCGTCCTCTTCGTTGATCTCGAATACGTGACGTTTCTTAGCCATCTCATCACTTGCCAGATATTCATCGTAAGTAGTGATCTTGTCGATCATGGTTCCGTTTGGAAGGATTTCCATGATACGGTTGGCTGTTGTCTGTACGAACTGATGGTCATGTGAGGTGAAAAGGATAACACCCGGGAATTTGATCAGACCGTTGTTCAGTGCTGTGATGCTCTCCATATCGAGGTGGTTGGTTGGCTCATCCAGGATCAGGATATTTGCACCGGAGATCATCATCTTGGAAAGAAGACAGCGGACTTTCTCACCACCGGAAAGAACGCGTACACGTTTGATGCCGTCTTCACCGGGGAAGAGCATACGTCCGAGGAATCCACGAACATAAGTAGCATCCTTTATCTCGGAATACTGTGTCAGCCAGTCTGTAATAGTAAGGTCATTATCGAACTCTGCAGTGTTGTCCTTAGGGAAATATGCCTGGGAAGTGGTAACACCCCATTTATAATTTCCTTCATCCGGTTCCATTTCACCAACTAAGATCTTGAACAGAGTAGTGATTGCCTGTTCGTTGGCACCGACGAAAGCTACCTTGTCATCATGTCCGA
>NZ_JBWJVP010000019.1:0-2231 GCF_056339915.1 Blautia sp. ZXY-1-B12
ATCCCTGTGATTGAGACCGGTACTGGAAACTGCCATATTTATGTGGATGAAACCGCAGACCTTGAGATGGCAGCAGACATTATCATGAATGCCAAGACTCAGAGAGTAGGCGTCTGCAATGCCTGCGAATCTGTTCTTGTACATAAAGATGTAAAGGATGCCCTGCTTCCAGTCCTTGCAAAGCGTCTGCAGGAAAACATGTGGAGATCCGCGCAGATGAAGCGGCTTATGCGTTGATCCCGGGAGCTGTACACGCAACAGAAGAAGACTGGGGCAAAGAATATCTGGATTATATTCTTTCTATTAAAGTGGTTTCTTCTGTGGAAGAGGCGATCGCCCACATCAATAAATATAATACGAAACATTCAGAGGCAATTATTACCAACAATTATGAACATGCACAGAAGTTTCTGGATGAAGTGGATGCTGCGGCAGTTTATGTCAATGCCTCCACACGTTTTACAGATGGATTTGAATTCGGTTTCGGGGCAGAGATCGGTATCAGCACACAGAAGCTTCATGCGAGGGGACCTATGGGACTTCTGGCTCTGACCACAACGAAATATATCATCTATGGAAACGGACAGGTACGCCCATAGACAGCACATTGATTTTTTCTGAGGGATGTGCTATACTTCAATTCAGATTTGGGATTACTGACTGCTTCGTGGGGAATAAGAAATCGGATGGTGTCAGTAGTGATTTTAACTAAAACTCATCTATGGGAGGACATACAATGAGAAAAAAACAACTTTTTGCATTATTAATGGCAGGTGCCCTGTCTGTAGGAATGGCACCGACAGCCACATTTGCAGCAGATACTACTGCTGAGACATCAGCCGAAGGCGAACTGGAAGGTGAACTTGACTCTGCAGGTGACAGAAGAACCTTCTGAAAATCCGGCTGAAACTCCTGAGGAACCAGCCGAAGATCCAGCCGAGACACCGGAAGATCCGGCTGAAACTCCTGCCGAAACAACAGCTGATCCTACAGAGGCACCGGCTGCTGAAGAAACTGATGAGCAGGCTGCTGAGGCAGGTTCTGCGATTGTGATTGGCGAAAAGTCCTTTACTTCTTTGGAAGAAGCGTTCGCAGCAGTACCGGACTGTGAGGATATGATAAATGGTGAACCTACTTATGTAAAATTAAAAGGAACCATTGAAGTCAACAATACAATAAATGTCCCTGAAAAGAAGAATATCATGCTGGTTGCTGCTGAAGATAATACTACAATTAAACGTGTAGCCGGCTTTACTGAGAGTATGTTTACTGTTAATGGTGGTAATCTTCAGATGGCAGGCGGTTCTGTGACTGATTCAGATGGAAATGCTATCGGTTCAGGCAGTTTAACTGTTGATGGTACAGGCGATGACGTTACCGGTTCGATTGTAGAAGTAGCAAGTGGTAATTATGCATTGATTGACGGTACAACTCTGACAGGAAATACCACAACCGGAAATGGCGGTGCGGTCAACAATGCTGCCGGTGCAAATGTATATCTTCTGGGTGGTACTATCACAGCAAACTCCGCAGCAGCAGGCGGTGCGATTTACAGTGAGGGAACTGTCAATATTCGTGGAACTGTAAGTGTTACAGGAAATACAGTTACAAATTCTTTTGAAGCTGCAAGTAACCTTGTGCTTGCCAAAGACGGTGTGATCAATGTAAGCGGTGCTGTTACAGGCTCTGCCATTGGTGTTGCTGTTCAGGAGGCTAGCGCCGGAAGAACAGTAGTAAAGCTGGATGACGCTGTTACTGATGTGAAACTGACAGATGTTCTTTCTCAGATTACATATGAGGGAGATTCCAGCCTTAAAATCGGAGAAGACGGAACTTTAGTCAGTACAACAGAACCGTCCCCTACCCCAACTCCTGCAGAAGAAAAACTGAAAGTAACAGGAAAAGAATGCAAATGGTCAGGAAGTAGTACTGTTAAAATTAAGTTCCAGTCAAATGTAAAAGGTACCTATTATATTGACTGGGTAAAACGTGGTGAGAAAGCACCAACAATCGATACTTCCAGAGTAGGCGCGCCTATTGAGGCTGATACAAATGTAACAGCAAAAGTTACTGATCTTCCTGACTATGATGTTGATATTTATGTATGTGTGATCAGTGATAAGGATAAGAGTAATTATGGCTCTGTAATGTTCCAGCCTGATCGAAAAGAACGTCCTGTTATACCTACACCATCTCATACTCCGGTAGTACCCGATGCAAAAGAGAGTGTT
>NZ_JBWJVP010000020.1:0-6293 GCF_056339915.1 Blautia sp. ZXY-1-B12
GCTGCCATCATGAGCAGGGAACTGATCACAAAATATCCGAAAATTCTGGGATATTCTTCCATATGGATGGAAAATATCACCCATGTGACCAGGCAGGGGACCAAGGAATTCGGACTTACCATATGCCAAGGCAAACCGATCCGCAGCTACTGAGGGCTGTGTCGGTCTGAAAACAGGAAGCACCAGCATTGCAAAATACTGCCTCAGTGCAGTCGCCAAAAGAAATGACATTACTCTGATCGCAGTAGTGATGGCAGCCCCGGACTATAAAGTGCGATTTAAAGATGCTGCCTCCATGTTAAATTATCGGCTCTTTCAAAATGCAGCCTGTACATAGATAAGAAAATGGGAAGCTCTGCCTGAGCATCCCGGTCAGAAATGGAAAGAAAAAGACGGTTTCCCTGGTTTATGAAGAACAGTTCCACTATCTGGATACCACAGGACAGAATATCGGGAATGTAAAAAGAAAGCTGAGAATCCACAGGGAAGTAAAGGCTCCGGTGAAAAAGAACACCCTGGCAGGGGAGATGACCTATTCCGTCGATGGGAAGGAACTGGGAAGAGTGCGGATCCTTTATGGGGAAAATGCAGGAAAAGCCACATATCCGGACTGCCTGAAAAAGTCGTCATGAGATTGTAAACGTTACTGAGAACAGAGTGAACAGTAACCTGTAAACAAAAAGTATTTTGGACAGTTTTATAATTTTTTGACAAAGGACAGCAATCCGATGTATAATAAAATCCAAATGGGTATTGAGGGAAATAAAAAACAAAAGGAAGGTACTATATAATGAAAGAAATCCGTACAGAAGATGCCGTAGGGCACATTTTATGCCATGACATCACACAGATTATCAAAGATGTAAAAAAAGGGGTGCTTTTTAAGAAAGGTCATATTGTCAGAGAAGAGGATATTCCTCTGTTACTCTCTGTAGGAAAAGAACATTTATATGTGTGGGAGAAGAAAGAAGGATATCCTTCATGAGAATGAAGGCGCAGAGATCCTTTATAAGATCTGTGCCGGAGATTCGGACACCATGCATGGTTCTGATATAAAAGAGGGAAAAATCGAGCTGACCGCAGACATTGACGGAGTGCTTAAGATCCGCAGAGAAGCTCTGCTGGCTGTCAACTCACTTGGAGAGATGATGATTGCATCCCGCCATGGAGATTTTCCTGTAAAGAAGGGCGACAAACTTGCAGGAACCAGAATTATCCCCTTGGTGATCGAGAAGGAGAAAATGGATCGTGCAGCAGAGGTGGCAGGCACAGAGCCGATCTTTTCCATTCTGCCATATAAGAAGAAAAAGGTGGGTATCGTGACAACAGGAAGTGAAGTGCAGAAAGGTCTGATCACTGACACCTTCACTCCTGTACTGGCAGAGATAAATTTGCAAAATTTCCATCAGAGGTCATCGGTCAGACAAAACCGGGTGACGATATGGAACAGATAACAGCCGACATCCTGAAATTTATCGAAGAGGGAGCCGTATGGGAGCTGGCAGCGGTGGAATGAGCGTAGATCCGGATGACAGAACTCCGGGTGCGATCAAAGCAACAGGAACCCGCATCGTATCTTACGGTGCACCAGTACTTCCGGGAGCTATGATGTTGGTTTCCTATTATGAGAAAGACGGCAGGCAGATACCGATCCTTGGGCTTCCGGGATGTGTTATGTATGCAAAGAATACCATCTTTGCATTCTGCTTCTGCCAAGACTGATGGCAGATGATGAGATCACATTATCAGAGATTAACCAACTTGGAGAGGGTGGACTCTGCCTGAACTGTGATGTCTGTACATTCCCAAACTGCGGATTTGGAAAATAATATCCCGCAGAATGCGTTGTCAGACACAAAGTGAACATAAAGGGAAAAGAAAACTTGCATGAAAAGATTTAAAACCGTACATTATACAATCCATTCTAACAAAATAAAGGATGCGAGAGGCATCAGATTTGCGGTGCTCGCAGATCTTCATGGCATGGAATTTGGCCCTGATAACAGAAAGCTTCTGGAGACTATTCCACCGGTGCAGACCGGATGGGATTCTCATTGCCGGTGATATGATCGTGAGAAATGATTCTGCTTCTTTAAAGACTGCATCATCTCTTCTGAGGAGCCTTGCTCAGCAGTATCCGGTTTATTATGCATTGGGAAACCATGAATATAAGCTGTACAGGACAGATCCTCAGGAGAACTGTATAGCAGCCCGATATCAGGAATATGAAAGGAGCTGAAGACAGCCGGGATCCATATCCTGCATAATGAATCCTGCAGCCTGCAGGTGGGAAAAACCAGTCTTACTGTCTATGGCCTGGAAATACCTCTGATCTATTATAAAAAGCCATTTTCTCCACAGCTTAGGAGAGAGGAAGTCAGGGAACTGATCGGAGAACCATCTTCCGATTCCCTGAATATTCTTCTGGCCCACAGTCCCAAATATGGAGAAACCTATTTTGACTGGGGGGCAGATCTGATCCTGAGCGGGCATTATCATGGAGGGATTGTAAGAATTGGCAGGCACAATGGGATGCTTTCCCCACAGCTTCATCCATTTCCGAAGTTCTGCTGCGGAGATTTCCACAGGAAGGAACAGCATATGCTGGTAAGCGCAGGAGCAGGGGAACACACCATACCTGTAAGGATCCATAATCCCAGGGAATTGCTGATGGTGGATTGCAAACCGAATGCCTGAGAATATTGTTACTGTCTGCTGACTGTATGGCAGCGAAATATTTACTTGAAAAGGAAAAGACTGTGCTATGGGAATTCCGGTAAAGCTGGAAGTATTTGAAGGTCCTCTGGATCTCTTACTGCACCTTATCGAAAAAAATAAAATAGATATCTATGATATCCCCATCGTGGAGATCACAGATCAGTATATGGAATACATCCATGCCATGGAGCGGGAAGACCTTGGAATCATGAGTGAGTTTATGGTTATGGCAGCCACATTGCTGGATATCAAGTGTAAAATGCTTCTCCCGAAAGAAGTCAATGAGGAGGAGAAGAGGAAGATCGAAGAGCGGAACTGGTGGAGAAACTTCTGGAATATAAGATGTATAAGTTTATGTCCTATGAACTGAAGGACAAGATGGACGATGCGGCAAATGTATTCTTTAAAGAGCCCACTCTTCCCGATGAGGTACTGCAGTACAGAGAGCCTGTATATCGAAAGGAACTTCTGGCAGGTCTCACACTGGAGAAGCTGAATGCAATCTACAAGTCTATCATCCGCAGGCAGGAAGACAAGGTCGATCCTGATCCGAAGCAAATTCGGAACCATCGAGAAGGAAGAGGTCAGCCTGTCTGATAAGATGATAGAGATCAAAGATTTTGCCCGTACCCATCGGAAATTCAGCTTCCGCAATCTCCTGGAGAGTCAGTGCTCGAAAGTACAGGTGATCGTCACCTTTCTCTCCATACTGGAACTGATGAAAATGGGACATATCCATGTGGAGCAGGACGGACTGTTCGATGATATCTCTGTTGAAGTACAGACAGACCCGGATACATGGAAGAATCTTACAGAATTTGCGGAAGATGAACCATAGAATACGGAGATCAATATGTAATAAAAGGAATGAGGAAGACTGAGTGAAGATTAAGGAGACAGAAGCTGCGATAGAAGCAATACTTTTTGCAATGGGCGGTTCCGTAGAACTGCCCCGGATCGCCAAAGCCATCGGTGTGGATGAGAAGACAACAGGAAGGATCATCCGCAATATGATGGACCGTTATCAGGAAGAGAACAGAGGCATCCAGATCATAGAGCTGGAGAATTCTTTCCAAATGTGTACAAAGAAAGAATATTATCAGTATCTGATCAATATTGCCCTGCATCCTCAGAAGCCGGCACTGTCAGATGTTATGCTGGAAACCTTATCCATCATTGCATACAAACAGCCGGTTACAAAGGCGGAGATCGAGAAGATCCGAGGGGTAAAATGTGACCACGCCATCAACAAGCTGGTAGAATACAGTCTGGTCAGGGAGCTGGGGCGTCTGGATGCCCCCGGACGTCCGATCCTGCTCGGGACCACGGAAGAGTTTCTGCGCTGCTTCGGCGTACAGGATCTGGAATCCCTGCCTGTCCCTGACCCTGTCCAGATAGAGGACTTTAAGGCAGAGGCAGAGGAAGAAATCCAGCTGAAACTGGATGTGTAAGATAAAGGAGAAAAAACTAATGCCAACCACATATGCGCATGATTTATTTGGAAAAGAAGTATATAAGAGACTGCCTTCAGATATGAAAGCCCTGATCCGCAGACATGGGGACTTGTACCAGGATCGGTTTACATGGGCCGGATATCCTGTTCTACTATATGGTTTCAAAGAATCCTGTCACCCAGTTCGGGATTGAGATGCATCATGAGAAGGCAAGAGCCTTTTTTGAAGAAGGGATGCGGCAGGTCAGAAGAAATGATGATGAGGCACTTTTTGCATATCTTCTTGGATTTGGCTGTCATTATATTCTGGACTCCGCATGCCATCCCTATGTAAATAAGATGGCTGCAGGAAGGCGTCATTCCTCACATTGTTCTGGAGAAGGAATTTGACCGTGTGCTTATGGAAGAGACAGGTAAAGATCCCGACCATTATTATCCGGCCTGCGGGATCATGCCGAAGATGGAATATGCCAGAGTGATCCACAGGGCCATTCCTCTGGTGAAAACCATAAACATTTATATTTCTGTCAGGATGATGAAAATTCTTACCAATTTCATGGTGTGTGATGACCATGGAAGAAAACGCAGGATTCTGGGGAAACTTCTGAGACTGGGAGGAGAGTCGCATCGGCTCTGTCATTGAACATTTCATGACTGCCGAAGCAGTAGAGCAGGCAAAAGCTCCCATGCCTGAACTTGAGAGGCTTTACAGAGAGGCGGTTCCTGAAGCTGTGGAATATCTGGGAGAACTTTATACCTTAAGAGAGGGAGCTTATCATCTGAGCAAAAGATGGGACCGGACTTATAACGGGTAATGGGATATCCCGATATTTTTCGGAACTGTGACAGTCATATTCCGGACATGCAGGCATAAATTATCTTATAGGGTGAAGCAAAATCCTGACAGATATCCTGTAAACAACAGATCTGTGAATAACCGTAAATTATGAACAGTGATATTCATGGATTGCCAGCATGTGAGGTGGAGTATGAGAATGAAACATATTGCCGCTGTCATTGTTGTGACGGCGGTATTATTGTTTACGCAGACATACACCTCCGCCCGGGGAGCGGAGTACAAAATACCTCAGACAGTAGACATGACACCTGTTGCAGAAGAACCGGCAGAACTGTACGCATTATCAGCAGTCCTTATGGACGGAGAGTCCGGCAGAGTACTCTATGAAAAGGACGGGGAGCGTCCTCTGGCAAATGCCAGCACAACCAAGGTGCTTACCTGTATTGTGGCACTGGAGAACTCTCCGGGGGATGATTATGTTCAGGTTTCTCAGAATGCGGCATCCCAGCCGGAAGTAAAGCTGGGACTTCAGAAAGGAGAACAGTATTATCTGGAGGATCTTCTGTATTCCCTTATGCTGAAAAGCCACAATGATACAGCGGTTGCCATTGCAGAACACTGCGGGGGAAGCGTGGAAGGCTTTGCCAGAATGCTCAACCGGAAAGCAAAACAGATAGGATGTAAGGATACGTATTTCATCACACCTAATGGCCTGGACGCTGAGGATGAGAACGGAAAACATCACACAACAGCCAAAGATCTGGCACTGATCATGCGCTATGCTGTTAAAAACGAAACATTCCTGCACATTGCACAGACCAGAGACTATACATTCTCTGAGATCACAGGAAAGAGAACCTTTTCCGTACATAATGCCAACGCATTTCTTGATATGAGAGACGGAGTTCTTGCCGGAAAAACAGGCTATACTTCCCAGGCTGGCTACTGTTATGTATGTGCCTGGGAGAAAGAGGGCAAAACATTTATCGTCAGTCTCCTTGGCTGTGGATGGCCCAACCACAAAACCTATAAATGGAGTGACACAAAGAAACTGCTGGATTTCGGAGATTACAACTATGAGTACGAAACCTACTGGAAAGAACCACAGACCGGAAAAATCCTGGTAACAGACGGTGTGGAAGATGATCAGGATATAGGAACGAAAATCTATCTGAGGGGTAAATGCAGTGTAACCGCATATGACAGGGAAAAAGAAGTCCTTCTGAAAAAAGGGGAAACTGTAACCTGTAAAATAGAAATTCCACAGAAAGTTAGTGCACCGGTTCTTAAGGGGGAGAAGCTTGGCCGCATTGCCTATTACCT
>NZ_JBWJVP010000021.1:0-5783 GCF_056339915.1 Blautia sp. ZXY-1-B12
TCTCAGGGGAAGTCTCCTTTTCATTAGACTGGAAAGTAGTGTAGGTACATTCAGACTGTACACCTGGTTTCTTGTCTGAAGCACCGCTGAAATCAAATACTGGCATGGTAAATACTCCTTTTATCTTATCATACAACGCATGACATATTTCTGTTACGCATCTCTGCAATCCTGCCGGAAGCTATTTATTATTCTAGCAGAATCTTTTCTTTTAATCAATTCTGTAAATGTATTTATTGCATAAATATTCAATAAATTATATCCTCATTTATTCCCCCAAAATCATTGACGGTAACATTCGCAGGCCTGATAATAGTAGTAACTGAGAATTTCCAGAAACTCTCTGGAAAATCGGAATTTACTTTTAGGAGAGCAAAATGAGCAAAATTATTTTAACCGGTGACCGCCCAACAGGCCGCCTTCATGTTGGACATTATGTTGGTTCATTATCCGAGCGTGTTCGTTTACAGAACTCCGGCTTATATGATGAAATTTATATTATGATCGCAGATGCACAGGCATTAACAGATAACGCTGAACACCCTGAGAAAGTTCGCCAGAACATCCTTCAGGTTGCCCTGGATTATCTTGCATGCGGCATTGATCCTGAGAAATCCACTATCTTTATCCAGTCCATGGTTCCGGAGCTTACAGAGCTTACTTTCTATTATATGAACCTTGTTACTGTGGCACGTGTACAGCGTAATCCTACAGTTAAATCTGAAATCCAGATGCGTAATTTTGAGGCAAGCATCCCTGTTGGATTCTTCTGCTATCCGATCAGCCAGGCTGCAGACATCACTGCATTCCGCGCTACTACTGTTCCGGTTGGCGAAGATCAGCTTCCAATGCTCGAGCAGTGCAAGGAGATCGTACACAAATTTAATACTGTTTATGGCGAAACTCTGACAGAGCCTGAGATTATTCTGCCATCCAATAAAGCCTGCTTACGTCTGCCAGGTATTGACGGAAAAGCAAAAATGAGCAAATCTCTCGGAAACTGCATCTACCTTTCAGATGAAGAAGCAGATGTTAAGAAGAAGGTTATGTCCATGTTCACAGACCCGAATCATCTTCGTGTGGAAGATCCGGGACGTGTGGAAGGAAACCCTGTATTTATTTATCTGGATGCATTCTGTAAACCGGAATATTTCGCAGAGTTCCTGCCTGAATATCAGAATCTGGATGAACTGAAAGCCCATTATACACGCGGCGGTCTGGGTGATGTCAAGGTTAAGAAGTTCCTGAACAAAGTACTCCAGGCAGAGCTTTCTCCAATCCGCGAGAGACGTAAATACTGGGAGCAGCATCTTGATGATGTATATGATATCCTCAAAGAGGGAAGCAAGGTTGCTGAAGCAAAAGCTGCACAGACACTTCATGATGTTCGTTCAGCAATGCAGATCAACTACTTTGATGATAACAGCTTAATCAAATAATTGTATGCCGGTGGCTACAGCGACCGACAACAATGCGTAAATAAGAAATTCAAACGCAAGATTGTTCAAAAATCAACTTATTGACACATCAAAACAAGGTTCAGGCAAAAGCATTCTGCTCACGTCTGAACCTGTTCTGTTATTTCTTCACTGACTTTCTTTTCAATCTATTTTACAGATAAAATCTATCCGATATCTTTCATATCCGATATCTTTCATATCTGATACCATTTGATCTCATTTGCCTCCATATGTAACCGGAAGCTGCTTCCATCACCTCTGTAAACTACTGTATCCTGTGGTTCGTAAGTGTTGTTGACTACGCAGTATTTTCCATTTTTTACGTAAGCATGTACTTCTACATTGTAGTTGGTTGAATACCAGCAGTGAAGTTCTTCCTCTGCGGATGCTGACCAAAGGACTGCACGATAAAGCACGCGGCTGTTCTTAAAGCTGTATGGAAGTCCGCTGATATAAACGCCTCTTCCTTTACCGAAAGTCTTTACAGCCATCTGCACTTCCTGGTCTTTCTGGATTAAGATTTCTGTTTCCGGTAAGGCATAAATGTTCTTCTTACCTTCACCGAAATCAACCTCGCCTTCTGCATCTTTAAGGATGAAATGATCTCTGTGTTCTTCCCAGTTATATTTATCTGTATTCAGGTTAAATCCATGTTCTTCTTCTACTCCAAGTACATCATCTAACTGAATGAATCTGCCCTGCCACTGATGTGCTGCCGGTTCTCCTACACCGATAAATCCACCGCCATTATATACAAATTCTCTGACTGCTGTGATGATTGTTTCGTCGATCCAGTTCTCGCCGCCTGACTGTGCAGTGTCCGCATCTCCCACATTGATCACTACGTCAAATTTCTTCAGAAGATCTTTGTCTGCTTTGATATCGTCAAAGCTGATAAATGATACATCAAACGGTGCGCCGCTTAATGCTTCGATAATTCCGAAATAAGAATAATTCTGCTTGTAATAGATGGCGTGATGTACCATATGGTTACCCCATGAGCGCATCTTTCCCCAACAGTTCAGGACTGCTACCCGTTTTACGCAATAAGGAGTCGTTCCCTGAATGTTATCATATAAAGTGCGGAACTCTTCGCAGACTTCTTTGATATACTGTACAAAATCCGGGAATTCCAGGGCAAGTTTCAGATATCCGCCGTAGCCTATTCTCTGGATCGGGCTTCGAAGGATGGCTCTTCTTGCTGTTACCCAGTTCACTTTTGCCTCCTTTACAGGATCGCCGCCTTCATGGAACGTATCCGGGAAAAAGTATGGCAAAAATCGTCCTTCTGTATATTTTACATTCTTAATATCACTGAACAGACGCAGAGTCGCACCATTTCCAACACTTCCAACTACAGCATCCAGTCCGATAGATGCAAATTCGTCCATAAACGGTTCCATGCCAATCCAGTGATCTCCCATAAACATCATGGCTTCTTTTCCGTATTCATGTACGATATCTACCATCTCTTTGGCAAGTTTCGCAACTTCACGTCTCTGAAATGCCTGAAAATCTTTGAATTCTTTTGAGGGAATCCGGTAGGTATTGTTCATGTATCCCTGGTCAATGATATATTCCGGTCTGAAAGGATAACCCACTTCTTTCTCAAACTGCTCCAGAATATATGGGCTGACTGAAGCGGAATAGCCAAACCAGTCTACATATTTCTCTCTTGCAAATTCATCAAATATAAGAGTAAACTGATGGAAAAATGTAGTAAAGCGCACAACATCCACATACTCATGAGTATCCAGAAATCTGCGCAGACGTTCCAGGGAATAAGCTTTTGTTTTCGGCTGGCGCACATCAAATGTAATCTGCGGTTCCACATCTTTCCAGTCATTTACTACTGCATTGTACATGTGTACCGGATCCCACATGATATATGCCAGGAAGCTTACAGTGTATTCATGAAACAGCTTTGCAGCTCTGATCACTACATTACCGGTTTCTTCATCATAGCTCCACAGCTCTGTTGATACCGGTTCCCCGGTAGTACGGTCTATAACTTCCCACCATCTGTAGATATCATCTCTTGTATTCACCGCCAGCATATCCGGATATAAATGATCCATCAGATGAATTTTCAGCTTATCCTCTGTTGCTGTATGGAAGGATGTCATGATATACATCTGCTGGATTTCCTCAGGATGTGCCTTTGCCCATTCATTATCCTTACGGGTTGTATAATAGGTTGCATATATCTTGGAGCCAGTATCTTTTAATTCCTTCGGAAATTCTGTTCCGTCACAGTCACGAATCGCATCTGCACCCCATTCATCCAGTATCTCCAGTGTCTGTGGCACTACGTCCAGATTGGTTGGTATTGTTACACGGCCTTTTTTCATTGTTGTTTGTCTCCTCTCTGTATAAACCTGTCTTATTTTTTTACTTATCTGACCTGATTCTGCTCTTTCTTGCGCCTTATATGTTTATAGAATACGTTCTTTCCAAAACATTTTCAATTCTCTTTTTGCTTTGTTTTTTAGAAATCTTGCTGTGCGCATTGAATTATGATATTATATAAAAAATGTTATCAGAAATTTTGAAGGGAATTCTGTTTTTAGATATTATGTTCTATATTATTTTGATTTTTATTGTTTTTTTATGCATTTAGTCCAGTCGCAACAACTAAACGCAGAACAGATTCCCTCTATTATTTTTGTTCACTTTTTTATATCAGACAAAATTGCTAAATTATGGAGGCGAAATTTTTTTATGAGTACACATTCTCTTCGCTTCAGCCCTGAAGATACTACTCCACAGAAGATCACACTTCTGAATGCATCTTCTTCCCTCTATGAAGGTGACTGGCCAAGCATTCCCCACTCCCATGCCTTTACTGAATTATTCTATGTGCGGGACGGACAGGGGAATTCCTGCTTGAGGACAAAATCTACCCCATCTCAAAGGATGACCTGATCATTGTTAACCCTCACATTAATCATACTGAAATTTCCAGGGGAAATCCTCCTCTCAGCTATTTCACAGTGGGAGTAGGCGGATTATCCTTCTCTTTTAATGATCAGAAAGAATATCGTATCTTTAACTGCCGAAAAAAGAAAACAGATCTGCTTTTTTACTTTAACTCTCTGTTCCAGGAACTGGACAATCAATCTGAAGGGTACGAAAAAATCTGTATATATATGCTTAATATCTTGATTCTTCAGCTTCGGCGAATTACAGATTCTCCTTTCGAACTGATCACAGCACAACATCCAAGCAGGGAATGTGCAAATATCAAACGTTTTCTTGATTCTAACTACGGAGAAAACATCTCTCTTGATCATCTGTCTGCCATCAGCCACCTGAACAAGTATTATCTCAGTCATGAATTTACCAAATATTATGGGATTTCTCCTATGAACTATCTAAACAGAAAGCGAATCGAGGTATGTAAAGAACTTCTGGAAAATACTGATTACGGAATTTCAGACATTGCCCATCTGACAGGATTCTCCTCTCAGAGTTATCTCTCCCAGAGCTTTCGCAAATCCTGTGGCATGACTGCAGGAACTTACCGTAAACTTAAGAAAAAAAGAAAGGATCCTATTTAATATCATGCAATACACATTTCCAAACTACTATAAAGAATTTTCCTGCATTGCAGGAGCCTGTCCGGATACCTGCTGCGCAGGATGGCAGATCGTAATTGACGATCAGACACTGAAGAAGTACCAGCACTTTAAAGGTCCGTTCCGCAATCGCCTGCACAATGATATTGACTGGAAAGAACATGTTTTCTGCCAGTATAACAGACGCTGTGCTTTTCTCAACGAAGAGAATCTGTGTGATATCTACACAGAAGCAGGACCGGAAATGTTTCTGCAAGAACCTGCAGAAATTATCCTAGACATATTGAAGAATTTGAAGGTCTGCGTGAGATTTCCCTGTCGCTCTCCTGTCCGGAGGCAGCAAGGATTTTACTTTCCCAAAAAGAAAAGGTACATTTTATCACAAAAGAAAAAAAGACAAAAGAAGAAGTCTATGATGACTTTGATTATTTCCTGTTCACTGCACTTATGGACACCCGTGATATGCTTATAGATATCATCCAGGACAGAGCTGTACCCATGCAGAAACGTCTATGGAAACTTCTGGCTGCTGCACATGATTTCCAGTTATGTGTAAATAAAAATGAACTCTTTAAATGGGAAGAAATGCGAAAACGACATGAAGATTCCGGATACGGAGATAGATTTTGCAGCAAAATTTACTCTCGTATAAATGCAGATAACATAGAAAACAGTTCTGCTGCATCTGCCTGCGCAAATACACCAGAACAATTATTTAAAAAAATGTGGAAAACTGTTGTCCCGG
>NZ_JBWJVP010000022.1:0-3892 GCF_056339915.1 Blautia sp. ZXY-1-B12
GCATTAAGTGGAGTGATCGTAAAAGAAACAAAAGCGTTCTTTGCAGCAGAAAAGCATAAAATGTAAGGAATCAAAAGTAATAAAATAACAGAAAACAGTAAATCCTCTGATCATGGAATTTATAGCAATCCTGATCAGAGGATTTTTTTGCTTACATTTGACTGATTATGACTTTTTTGTGCAAAGTAAACCAAAATCAGTCATTATTTTTATGAATTAGTTTGATTGACTTTGAATGAATATGACAGTATACTAAGAACGTAAACAAAAAACAGTCACGAACATGCAGAAAAGACATGACAATATGTACTTTTGGAATCTTTTGGTGCAAGTGAAATAAAGACTCCGAAAGGATACCAATATAAAACGGGAGGGAAAGAAGAGATGATTTACACAGTGACTTTTAATCCATCTCTGGACTATATCGTTTCGGTAGATGATTTTAAACTGGGGCTGACAAACAGAACAAGTTCAGAGCTGATGCTTCCGGGGGGAAAGGGAATTAATGTTTCCACAGTCCTTATGAACCTTGGGATTGAGAACACTGCACTTGGATTTACCGCAGGGTTTGTAGGGAAAGAAATTATCCGTAGATTACATGAGATGGGAGTGAAATCTGAGTTCATTCAGATCAGTGAAGGGGTTTCAAGGATCAGATCTGAAACTGAAATCTATTGACGGAACCGAGATCAATGGTGCAGGACCGGTGATCAGCAAGGATAAAGTAGAGGAACTGATGAAGAAACTGGAAGAGCTTGGAGAAGGCGATGTACTTTTTCTGGCAGGAAGCATTCCATCTTCTATGCCGGATGACATGTATGAACAGATCATGGCAAGGCTGGATGGAAAAGGTGTGATGATCGTAGTTGATGCCACAAAGGATCTTCTGGTCAATGTCCTGAAATATCATCCGTTCCTTGTAAAACCAAATAATCATGAACTGGGCGAGATCTTCGGTGTAGAATTAAAAACAAGAAAAGATGTAATTCCTTATGGAAAGAAACTTCAGGAAAAAGGTGCAAGAAATGTGCTGATCTCCATGGCCGGCGAAGGTGCAGTTCTGGTAGCAGAGGATGGACAGGTATTTGAAGAACCTGCACCAAAAGGCAGGCTGGTAAATGGTGTGGGTGCAGGAGATTCCATGGTAGCAGGATTCGTTGCAGGCTGGATGGAGAAGAAGGATTACGAACATGCATTCCACATGGGAATTGCAGCAGGAAGTGCAAGTGCATTTTCTGAAAATCTTGCAACAAAGGAAGAAATAGAAGCGGTTTATGGTCAGATAACCGGAAAATAATAAAGGGGGAAGAAAAGATGAGAATAACAGATCTGCTTGACAGACGAAGCGTATCGCTGACAGCTGCTCCGAAAACAAAGTCAGAAACTCTGGATATGGCAGTTGATCTGATGGTAAAGAGTGAGAAGATCAGCGATCGTGAGGCTTATCGTAAACAGGTATATTTAAGAGAAGAAGAGAGCACGACAGGTATTGGCGAGGGAATTGCCATTCCTCATGGTAAATGTGATGCAGTTAAGAAGCCGGGGCTTGCGGCAATGGTCATCAAAAATGGTGTAGAGTTTGAAGCACTGGATGACGAACCTGTAACCTTATTATTCCTGATCGCAGCACCGAATACAGAGGATAACATTCACCTGGATGTACTCAGTAAGCTCTCTGTGATGCTGATGGATGAGGAGTTTACAGAATCTCTCCGCAATGCATCTTCTGTAGATGAGTTTATGGACATTATTGACAGGGCAGACAGTGAAAAGAAGGATATTGATAGAGAAGACTGGCAGATACCGGATCAGCAGAAGGAACACAGCGAAGATCTTGTGTTACATTCCCTGTCCTACCGGTATCGCACATACGTACATGGCAGCAGAAGGAATTGAAAAAGCTGCAAAAGCAAAGAACTGTTTTGTGAAGATTGAAACCCGTGGATCCGGTGGTGCAAAGAATGTGCTGACAGATCAGGAAATTGCTGATGCAGACTGTATTATTGTCGCAGCAGATGCCAAAGTTCCCATGGAACGTTTCGATGGTAAAAAAGTGATCGAATGTCAGGTATCCGACGGAATCAGTAAAGCAGATCAGCTCATTGACAGAGCAATCAATGGGGATGCACCGGTCTACCACGCAGCAGCCGGTTCCCAGACATCTTCTGCCGGTAACAAATCCGGCGGCAGTGTAGGACATAAGATCTATATGCAGCTGATGAATGGCGTATCTCATATGCTTCCGTTGGTTGTAGGCGGTGGTATCCTGATCGCCATTGCGTTCCTGATCGATGGATTAAGTGTAGATTTAAGTGCGCTTCCGGCAGATCAGAGAGCAAACTTCGGTACCATTACTCCGGTAGCGGCTCTGTTTAAAGGCATCGGTGGTACAGCATTCGGATTTATGCTTCCGATCCTTGCCGGATTTATTGCAATGGCAATCGGTGACAGACCGGCACTTGCACTTGGTCTGGTAGGCGGTATGATGGCAGCCAACGGTAAATCTGGTTTCCTTGGAGCTTTGCTTGCAGGCTTTGCAGCCGGATATATTATTCTTGGACTTCGTAAATTATGTGATAAACTTCCGGAAGCCCTGGAAAAGATCGCTCCTGTTTTAATCTATCCTGTAGTTGGAATCCTTGTTATGGGACTCCTGATGACATTTATTGTAGAGCCGGTTATGGGCGGTATCAACACAGGTCTGAATAATGCCTTGACAGGAATGGGAAGTTCTAGTAAAGTAATACTTGGCATTGTGCTTGGCGGAATGATGGCTATTGATATGGGTGGTCCGTTCAACAAAGCAGCATATGTATTCGGAACAGCTGCAATTGCAGCAGGTAACTATGATATTATGGCAGCAGTTATGATTGGCGGTATGACACCTCCCTGTGCAATTGCACTGGCAACACTGCTGTTTAAGGATAAGTTCACAAAAGAAGAGAGAGATGCAGGTCCTACCAACTTTATCATGGGTCTTGCATTTATCACAGAAGGTGCGATTCCATTCGCAGCATCTGACCCCCTTCGTGTACTTCCTTCCTGTATCGTAGGATCTGCGGTGGCAGGAGCGATTTCCATGGCATTCGACTGTACACTGATGGCACCACACGGTGGAATTTTCGTATTCCCTGTGGTTGGAAACGCAGTTATGTACCTGGTTGCACTGGTTGCGGGAACAGTAATCTCTGCGGTTCTGCTTGGTCTGTTAAAGAAGAAAGCAGCATAAGCAGCGAAATAAAAAAGCAATAACAAAAAATTAAAATAAAGAACATGGAGGATATCAAAATGAAAGAATTTAAGTATGTAGTTACAGACAACGAAGGAATCCACGCACGTCCTGCAGGAGAACTTGTAAAACTGGTAAAGGGATTTGAGTCAACAATCTCTATTGAAAAAGAAGGTAAAAAAGTAGACTGCAGAAAACTTCTTGCACTGATGGGACTTGGCGTTAAGAAAGGTCATGAAGTAACATTCACAATCGAAGGCGCTGATGAAGAAGCAGCATATGAAGCAGTAAGCAAATTCATGCAGGAGAACCTGTAATTCATAGAATTAAATATAAGAAACTGACAGACAGGAGATGATGCATTCATCTCCTGTTTCTTGTTATAATGAGATATCAGGGGTCAAAAGGTTGCAGAAAGTGGTTCGTGCTTGCACGATAAGACTTTTGAACTTGGGACCCGCTAAAAACATGAGGAAGATAGCGATTTACGAAGTAAATCTGCGGATTCCGAATGTTTGTCTAGAGTTGCGGGAGCTACGAAGCAGCGGAGCAATTCGTAGATATCGGAGAAAATAATCAGAAGTAAACAATCAAAGCAAATATACAATGGAGGCAGGGGTACATGCTTACAGAACAGAGATTTGATATTATTCTGAAGCTTCT
>NZ_JBWJVP010000023.1:0-16442 GCF_056339915.1 Blautia sp. ZXY-1-B12
CGCATGAAACATCTTCTCCGGAATCGTCAGGCGTTTTTTATCCTGCGATTCTTCTGACATCATTACTCCGATTGCATAAAGAAGACTGGTCTTGCCTTTAAATTCATTGATGATTTCCTGACTGATTCCATGCCTCTCTGCTTCCTTCGGCAAAAATTTACTGTCGTAACAGGGAACTCCCATTTTTTCTGAAAGCAAAGCTGCAATATATCTTCCACCGCTTCCATACTGTCTGCTGATCGTGATTGTTTTCATAGGGCACCACTCCTTTCAGCTCATCTGCCTGAAAATGAATTGTTATTTTTTTATCTATATGATAGATTATAAGAATTTTCGAATATTTTTGCAATATCCATTAATTTTTTCATAACATTTCACAATTTTGAGCCAAAGGATTTAGTAATATTATCAATATAGATTCTTAACCTTAAATTCACGCTCTGCTTCTCTTCTCTGGTCTTTCTTTGCGATATCCTGTCTCTTGTCATAAAGTTTCTTGCCTCGAGCCATTCCAATTTCCACTTTTACCAGACTGTCTTTGAAATAAACTTTCAGAGGTACTAAAGTTAACCCTTTTTCTTTAAGCTTTGCTTCAATCTTATTGATCTCATATCTGTGAAGCAGAAGCTTACGGATTCTCAACGGGTCTTTGTTGAAAATATTGCCTTTTTCATAAGGGCTGATATGCATTCCGTAGATGTAAACCTCTCCGTTCTCTACACGGATAAAGGATTCCTTGATGCTGCATTTGCCCATACGCAGGGATTTTACTTCTGTTCCTGCAAGGGCAATACCGGCTTCATAAGTATCTTCTATAAAATAATCATGAAATGCCTTTTTATTATTGGCAATCAGCTTCATTCCTTTTTTCTTTGCCATAATATCCTCCAAGCCATTTTTATTTAATTCTCTTCTTCATCATTCCAGATATCAGCAACCAGCTCAAAATCTACTGTTTTGAGCATTTTATCTGCATCTGCCACACGGACACAGACTTTATCTCCCAATTTGTAGACTTTCTTTGTCATCTCTCCGCGGAGTTCGTAGGTTTCCTGGTCGAAGATATAGTAGTCATCCCGCAGAGTGTTGACATGTACCAGACCTTCTACTGTATTTGGGAGTTCTACGTAAAGCCCCCATCCGGTAACGCCTGAGATAATTCCCTCGAATTCCTCTCCCAGATGGTAGGACATATATTCTGCTTTCTTCAGCTTGTCTGATTCACGTTCTGCCTCATCTGCACGGCGTTCACATACACTGGACTGTCTCGCAACTTCATCAAGGATTTCAGCATAGTGTTCGGTTCTGCCTTCACGCATCAGTCTGCCTCGTAAGTTATCCTTAATGATCCTGTGGATCTGCAGATCAGGGTATCTTCTGATCGGAGATGTAAAATGGCAGTAATATTTTGCTGCCAGTCCAAAGTGACCGCTGCATTCTGTTGTATATTTCGCCTGTTTCATGGAACGCAGCACCAGACGACTGATCATTGCTTCATTCGGAAGCCCTTCGATACTTTCGATGATTTGCTGAATTTCTTTTGGAGTGATCTCTTCTTTTGCTTTCTGAATCTTCACACCCTGATTGTGAAGTAATGTCAGAAGACTCTCCACTTTCTCCGGATCCGGGTTATCATGGGTTCTGTATACAAACGGAATCTCTTCTGTGCAGTATTCCTGTGCCACAGTCTCATTTGCCATCAACATGAAATCTTCAATGATTTTGGTTGCCACATTTGCTTCATATGGCTTAACATCGATTGCTTTTCCTGCTGCATTAAGAATAATCTTGCTCTCCGGAAAATCAAAGTCAATGGAACCCCTGTGATGGCGGCTGTTACGTAAGATTCCGGACAGTTTTTTCATCATAAAGAACATCGGGATAAGTGCATCATACCGTTTCTTTGCTTCTTCGTCTGTGTCCTCAAGAATGTTCTTTACATCAGTATAGCACATTCTCTCATTTACGTTAATCACTGTTTCCGCGATCTGATGGGAAACTACCTTACCCTTTTCGTTAATGTCCATCAGGCAGCTCAACGCCAGTCTGTCCTCTCCCTGATTCAGAGAACAGATTCCATTGGAAAGACGTTCCGGCAGCATTGGCACAACGCGATCTGCCAGATAAACACTGGTTCCACGTTTCAGTGCTTCCCTGTCCAGAGCACTGTTATACTGTACATAGTTGCTTACATCTGCGATATGGACTCCCAGATGGTAAATGTCCCCCTCTTTTGTCAGGGAAATCGCATCATCCAGGTCTTTGGCATCTTCGCCGTCAATAGTGACTGTCTGCAGATGTCTCAGATCCAGTCTTCCATCTCTGTCTGCATCCAGCACATGATCCGGAACACGCTGAGCCTGCTTCATTACTTTCTCAGGAAATTCACTCGGGATTCCGAATCTCTTGACGATTGCCAGGATATCTGTACCCGGTGTTCGGATATTTCCCAGATTCTCCTTAATTTTTCCTTCAGGATTCTTATTTCCGGAGCCGTAATCTGTGATCACCGCGATTACTTTATCACCATTTTTAATTCCTGCTGCTTCTTTTCTCGGAATGAAGATATCTTTGGAAAATTTCGGATTATCACTGATCACAAAACCGAAATCCCGATTTAACTGGTAAGTTCCTACAATTTCAGGCATACCACGTTCCAGAACCTTCACAACTACACCTTCCTGGCGTTTTCCCTCTTTTTTGTCATCTCTGATGATGATCCTTACTTTATCCTGATGCATGGCTGTTCCTGTATCACTTTCAGGAATAAAGATATCCTCATCCTGTCCTTCGATTTCTACGAAGCCGAAACCTTTGGGATGTCCGATGAATGTTCCCTCAGCCTGGATTCCCTCCGGCTGCTCTTTTTTATTTTTATCTTTTTTATTTTTATCTTTCTTCTTTCTGCCATACTCTGATCCGTATTCTTCTCTTCGGTCGTCGTAATAACGGTCATCTTTTTTCTTTTTCCATTTTCCTTTGACCTTTTCATATCTGCCCTTGCGGTCTACAGATACCTTTCCTTCCTCGCAAAGTTCGTCCAGAACATCATATAGCTCTCTTTTCTCTTCTTTTGAAAGTCTCAGAAGAGAAGAAATCTCGCGGAGTCTCATTGGCTGATAAATAGGATCTCCCATCAGTTCCAGGATAAACTTTTTTCTTCTGTCCATATCTTTTTTACTCATATTACTCCTCACAGCCTCCGCAGAGGACTTTTATCTGATTCAGCTCTTTATGACACAAAAAACACTCTTGCACATAACAAGAGTGTTTCAAATTTCTTTTCTGATTAACCAAGCATATTTAATGCTACAGAAATTACAAAAAATAAAGTTCCCATAATAGTGGTTGCCTTAACAAGTCCGCCCTCCATGGAACGACCTTTGTTCTTACCCCAGTATGTTTCTGCTGCTCCGGCGATAGCACCAAGTCCCTGCTGCTTACCTTCCTGCATAAGAACTACTACTGTAAGAGCGATGCAATCTATTATGAAAATGACACTCAGAATGATCTTAATAATCTGCACTTCGTTACACCTCCTAATCAACTGAGTTTCATTGTAACATAGCCGGATGGGGATTTCAACCACAATTCAGAGTTTTTGTCAGGTTTCTTAACAATTTTTTTCATTTTCTTTAAAAGGATTTTCATACACTGCCAGTTCTCCCAATGCCTCATGGATACGAAGAAGCTGATTATATTTGGCATTTCGGTCCGAACGGCAGGGTGCACCTGTCTTAATCTGGCCAGCACCTGTGGCAACTGCCAGATCTGCGATAAATGAATCTTCCGATTCTCCTGATCTGTGAGAAATTACTGCCCTGTATCCCGCTTTCTGTGCCATTTCCACTGCATCCAATGCTTCTGAAAGTGTTCCTATCTGGTTTAATTTTATCAGAATGGCATTTGCCGCTCCCAGTTTGATACCACATGCAAGACGTTTGATATTCGTGACAAACAGATCATCACCTACGAGCTGTATTTTGTCTCCCAGTCTTTTTGTCATCTGTTTCCAGCCTTCCCAGTCATCTTCCTCAAGTCCATCTTCAATGGAAACAATCGGGAACTTCTCTGTAAGTTTTTCATAATATTCTATCATCTCGCCGGAATCCCTGAGAACTTCTTCCCCTTTCATTTTTCCTTCTCCGGGGAAAACATAAACGCCTCTTTCTTCATCGTACAGTTCACTTGCCGCAGCATCAATTGCAATGCTGATATCCTTTCCGGGTTCATACCCTGCCTTTTTTACTGCTTCCAGAATCACTTCCAGGACGCTTTCTGAATCGGAAAGATCCGGTGCGAAACCTCCCTCATCCCCGACTGCTGTTGACAGACCTTTTTGTTTCAGGATAATTCTGAGAAACTGGTATACTTCCGCACACATTCGGATCGCCTGCTCCATATTTTCCGCTCCCGTCGGCATGATCATGAATTCCTGTAAATCCACCGTATTGTCAGCGTGACGTCCCCCTTGTGTCAAGCTAATGACACAAAATTTTTGTAATTTGTCCATCATCACTTCAACTGCAGATTTTCTGCACCTGCTCTACATACTCCACCAGCTCATCAGCAAAATTCCATTCAATTTCTATTCGCTTATCATTATATACCTTGATACCACGAATAAAAGTTACTGCTATCTCTCTGGTTAATTGCTTATTTCCTTCGATCAGGTCCGTCAGGCACTGTCTGCCATCGGGCGGAAGTTCAAATAAACGTTCAGCCGCTTCACTCTGTTCTGTCTCCATTTGCGCTATCGCTAAGGTTTCTTTCTCAATTTGTTTATCCAGCTTGTCATTTTTTCTGGTGAACTCTTCTTCTGAGATTTCTTCCATTGCATATCGCATATATAGTTCAGTCTTCTGGTGCTTGTATCTGCTAATACTGTCTTTGGCATCCCGAATCTTTTTTGCAGCTCCATTCACTTTTGATTTTAATTCTGCTTTCTGTAATTCGAGTACCGGTTCAGCATCATCACTGATCTTTGCAAACAGCTTTATTGCCCTGAAAATCATCTCATTGAACTCGTCATCATATAAATTGTCTGTTACACAATCTTGATTTGCCGCATTAAATTTCCTTGGGCACTTAAAGTGCGGATTGCATCTGGTTACATGCTGTAGATTCTGACCGCATCCCCCACATTTTATCAATCCTTTCAGCGGATAATTATTATTGTGGGTTTTGCTCCTCTTTCTGGAATTTAATTCCAACTTTTCCTGTACAGCATCAAACACCTCTTTAGAAACAATCGCTTCATGCGTACCCTCAACCACAATCCAGTCTTCTTCTTTTGTTTTCAAATGCTTATTACTTCCTACCGAAGCAACTTTCCACTTGCCGCCAATCGTAGTTCCCGTATACGTTTCTGTCATCAGTATCAGTCTTACAGTTACTGGATACCAGATATATTTTTCTGTTGTTTTCTTCACACCAGTTTTCAGAACTTCTCTTTTATATTGACCTGGACTCATAATTTTCTGCTCATTCAGGTAACGTGCCAGCTGAGTAATATTCATTCCATTAAGATATTTCTGAAATATCATCTTCACAACAGGCGCTGTCTCCGGATTAATCACGAGGCTGGTCACATCTTCATCAGGCTTCAAATATCCATACGGTGCTCTCGCTCCCATATATTTTCCAGCTTTCTGACGCTGTATCAAAGTTCTTTTTACTTTAACGGAAGTATCAATGCTATGATGTTCGTTAATAATATTTCTGAAACCAACATCTATTCCCGGCATACCAGATTCATATTTCATACTATCAACATTATCATTGATCGCTATGAATCTCACATTCATAAATGGAAAAATTTGTTCCAGATATGTGTCAACCTCTATATGATTCCTGCCGAATCGAGAAAGGTCTTTCACTATAATTGTGCTGACTTTTCCATCTCTTACTAATTCCATCATACTTTGGAATCCTGGGCGATCGAAATTCGTTCCACTATAGCCATCATCTTTGAATTCTAACACTTCCGTATTTTTGAACTCATTTTTACTGGCTATGTATTGCCCAATCACAATTCTCTGATTGGTAATACTATTGGATTCATCCAGCATATCCTCATCTTCCAGCGACAATCTTAAATACTTTACTATGCATTTACCATCTGACATCTGATCACCCCCTCCTCTAAAATTTCTGATAACGCCTGTATTTCATCTTGAAATTTAAATTCGATCTCTATACGTTTGTCTTCATATAAAGAGATTTTCTTTATATAAGAACGGACAACATCTTTTGTAAGGAATTCCAAATTCTTTCCTTTACTGAATTCAGCAAGCCACGAGAAGTTCTTTTTACACAATTTTTCTGTAATTTTTCTACTCTTCTCAATTTCTTTCTGTCTTGTAACCAGGTCTTTTTCGACCACGGTTATTCTTTCTGTCATACGATTATATGCATCCGTATCAATCTCGCCCGAAACATATTGCTCATATAATTCAAATCGTCTTGCTTCGTTCCTTTTATTGAGCTGAACAATTTTACTCTGTTCCCTGTTCAAATATTTTTGGAATGTTTCAAAATATTCACCATTAAAGCGTTTCAGTTGCGTTTTTAATTCACATACTGTTTTTAGCTGCATGATGAGTGCCCGATACACCAGTTCATCAATTACTTCTTCTTTCCAGCGATTACAGTTATATTTTTCCTTGGAAATTTTTGCATAATTACCACAAATGAAATAGTAATTGTAATACAAAACACCATTCTTTTCGCTGTAATAGTATCTCCGAACCATATTAGCGCCACAGTCACCACAGTATATCAATCCAACATACTTATTATCCTGTTTTCCATGAGTCTGCATATTCGATAAATCTTTTTTGGGCAATGCTTTCTCCTGCTTTAATTTGATTACATTTTGTACTTTTTCAAATAATTCAGCACTCACTATAGCCTTATGGGTATTCACATGTTCAATCCATTCTTCTTTATCCAACATTACATTTTTTTCTTTTGTAAGAAGTGAAGTTCTTGTTTTATGTGAATAAGTATTTCCCAAATAGTGCCTATTTTCCGCAATCTGTTTAATTACAGATGATTGCCAATGCATATCCGTTTCGTCAATTCTATCCAAGAATAACTTCCCAGTTCTTGCGTATACCCTTGGCGAAGCCAGCAGCATGGTATTAAACTCTCTCGAAATTTTCAAATATGACTGCCCTGCAGCAAGTTTTTCAAATATTTCTACTACATACGGTGCAGTTAAAGGATCGGGAACAGTAGTAGATTTTCCTTTTTCATCTCTAGCTCTCTTATACCCATAAGGAGCATCTCCACCACAATATTCACCTGACTCCATCTTAATTTTCATGGCACTTGTCATTTTTACAGATGCATCTTTTGCATACATATCATTTGCCAGATTCGATATCATGATTCCCAGCATCTGATTGTCACATTCTGGACTGATACTGTCATAGTTATCATTGACTGATATAAAGCGCACTTGCATAAATGGAAATATTTTTTCCAGATATTTTGATACTTCTTCCAAATCTCGACCAAATCGTGATAAATCCTTTACTATGACCGTATTTATTTCTTTTGTTTTGATGTCACCAAGCATTCTCACAAAGTCATCTCGATCAAATTTCGTACCTGATATACCGTCATCCTTATAAAACTTTACAACTTCAATATCCGGATGAGATTCTGCGTAAGAAAGAGCGATCAGTTTCTGTGTCTCCAGCGATTCTCTCTTCTCACCATTGATATCTACAGATATTCTGGTATAAATACCGGCTTTCCAGATCTTCTTCGGTGATGCCTGCACAAATGCTTCAGCTTGTTTCATCTGGCGATTTCTTGTTCTTGCCATTATACAGCCACCTCCTGTTTTGTTTTTCCAATCTGTTCTGCCAGTCTTGCAGCTGTTACCAACTCATCTTGGAATCGGTAAACAATCTCTATTTTTTTTCCTTCAAAGACATTTATTTTTTCCACATACTGAAGAAGCATATCTCTGTCAAGATCTCCCAGCGACGGTTTCTCAAGAAATGTGTTTACCCATTCTTCGCACAGCAGTTTATTTTCAAGGAGATTTTCCATATACTCTTCCTGCTTTTCAATATTGCTTTCCAGACTTTTAATTTCTGTCTGATACCGTTCTCTAAGCAAAGCGTAATCATCCCTAGAAATAACTCCTGACGCAAGATTTCCCGATAATGAATGTAACAACTTATAATATTTATTGACTTTGTTTCGTAACTCAAGTATCTGGTCATCATGCTGTATCAATGTCTGTGTATCCAAAGAATTCTCTTTCAAATACTCCATTGCACTCCGTATGGCATCCGTCATCTTACTGTATATTTTCAAAGAATCCATTACCAGCTGAATCAGCACATCTTCTCTGATACTATGTCTGGAACATTGATCCTTCTTTTTATTGTAAGAAGAACAGATATAAAAAACTGTCTTTTCTCCTTTATAACTGTTAGTTCGCCGGATCAGATTACTTCCACAGTCTCCACAGGATAATAACCCACCAAACAAATAAAGTCTGTTTTCTCCGGGTGCTATCCTGGTATCCTTCGCAAGCAACATCTGAACTGTTTCATATTCTTCTTTTGTAACGATACCTTCATGATGATTTTCAAAAATCACCCATTCTTCCTTTGGTAATGCCCTCTGCACCTTAACTTTATAGTTAATTCTTTGGGATTTTCCCTGTTGAAGCACTCCATAGTAGATTGGATTCTTTAAGATACGGATAATTGCTACTGCTGACCACCTGGATGTCAGATGTGTCTGAAATGACGATTTGAAGTTTACTCCGGTCGCACGTTTGTAATCAGCCGGTGCAAGAACTCCCAGTTCATTCAGTTTATCTGCAATCAGCTGATTACTCATGCCCTCCATCTTCCAGTTAAAAATATCTCTTACATGCTTTGCAGCAACCGGATCAATTTCTATCTGACTTTTATCAGCATCACACTTTTTATATCCATATGACACGTAATTTCCCACATATTCTCCAATATTTCTTTTTGCACTCAAGTGGCTTCTTACTTTTTGAGAATTCTGTCTGCAATACGTGTCATTAACAAAGGATTTCACCGGTAATACAAGATGCGTATCGGTAATGTTTGCTGTTTCAGAATCATAATTATCATTGATTGCTATAAATCGTACTCCCAGTTGTGGAAATACTTTTTGAATATACCGATCAACATCTATATGCTCTCTACCGAATCGAGACAAGTCTTTTACAATGATACAGTTGATTTCCTTATTTTCGATTGCCTTGAGCATTGCCTGAAAACCAGGACGCTTAAAATCAGTACCTGAAAAACCATCATCTTTAAATGTCTCAACAATAGTAATATCAGATGTCGATTTCATATAGTTATCAATCAAAATTGACTGATTTACAATAGATTCACTTTCAGCCTTATCTCCGTCCTCAATACTAAGACGAAGGTACTTGGCTGCTATCCAGATATTTTTTTGCATAAAAAACACTCCTATCCAAAGATTCTGCCAAAACAGAACCCTTAAATAGAAGTGCTCTATTCAAATTTAGTCCTGTTAGCATTATAGCACACTTCGTCTTCTGTGTGAATATGAAATTTTGTTGTTCCAGTTATTCCCTTATGCCAATCCAGCTTTCTTTGCTACAAGCTGTTTTGTACAGTCTATATAGGAAAGGGAAGCTGCTGCATTAAAAACACTTTTTACGACATAGCCCATATCTTCATATACATATGGGTTATCAGAGTGATTAAGCAGCACTTCCATCTTATTGCTTTTCCTGCTATCCAGCTCTGAAATCAAATCCTTGTACTTGGGCAAACTATCTCGTTCAATCTCTTTGATATCAACTGTTTTCAACTCTTCTAATCTTTCAACTGTTGTCATGGACATCGCCTCCTTTTCCTATAGTTACCATTATCGAAAATAAATATTCGTAACAGTTATGTAGTCTTCTCTTCCATTCCCATCTGAATCCGTACTGCTTTCAGTACCCGATCTAGGCTCCACTTGTTCACTCTTCCGCATTTCTCAATAATACATTTCGTAGAAATGCTCATAACCTGTTCAGCCAGTGCCAGGCTTCCTTTTCGGATTCCCGTCATATCATATTTGCTGATAAATACATGCGTTGGCAAATACCGTTTCTTATAAATTCTTGATGTCAGCGGAACTACCGTTATGACTGAACTGTATGTATTGGCTTTATTATTGCTCACTACGATCACCGGTCTTACTCCACCCTGAACCGAAGTTGTCGGGAACATACCGAGATCTGCCCATAAGATATCTCCTCTTCGGATTGTCATTTGTCCTCTCTCCAATCTGTTATTTTTATTTGTAAAGCATCCATAGCGCTATATTGGCTCCACAGGAATACGGCAGAGTTTCTTTCCTATAAGGAAAGCTCTGCCGCATAACCTCTATAGCCAATTTGATTATTAAACAGTGCTCGCTCGATTCTATTTATCCTCGATACCCCGAATCGTTACTCCCGCATGTGCAGGAAGGGAATAATAACCTGCCCGGATGCACGCTCCGGACCACAACCCGGAAACTCTCGTTTCCAGGCTCCAGCAGTTCATAGGTTTACCAGTTACAGACTTCTCAGGGTCTGCAAGTGTATCGCATCTCATATATGTCATCGCATCACCAGCCTGCCAGCTAGCTTCGGTCAGTGCTTTTTCGCAGCATTACGGACTGAACTAAAATCTTTGTTTTGTCTTATAATCCTATAGCGGCATCTTCCTCGTGCTCACTGTATGAAATGTCACATCAGTTATTATTGAATATTCAGTTATCATGGTTCATTTTAGGAAGTCCTTTAACTTCCTCTAATTACTAAAGTCAAATGACTTTGGCAGATGCAAAAGATTTTGAAAAATTTTTAAAAAAATTTATTCATATACATTTCACGCATCTTATTAAGAGTGGATTTCAGCTTGTATGACAGCATCTGTCTGGAAATCCCCATAATCTCCGCCATCTGTGTCTGTGTCTTGTTTTCAAAGAAAATGCCATAAATAATCATGCGTTCCTCTGAGTTCAGCTGATTGATCACTTTGTGAATATCCTGCTGTTCCATTTTTGTCAGTACACAGTGCTCCACATCACAGTTCAGATCTGGAAAATCCTCAATCATGAAGACTTCTCCATCAATGGACTGACCGCTGTAAGGTACCTCCCGCAGCATCTTATCCACGACCTCACCCAGTTCGTTCTTGATCTCAACTTTTTTTGCCTTGCTGCTTCTGTAAAAATTGTTCATCGCATACGCAACTTCTTTTGTAACTTCGATCATTTCTCCATCAATATTTGCGTAATACTTTCCTTCATAAAAATATGGGTGTTCAATATACATGTCCGTTCCTCCTGAATTTGAAATCTTGTTGCTCGTTTCAAATCCAGAAGGCGGACCTCTGTTTAGAATCATGCCTGCTCCGCCTTTATCCTGCCGGGATACGCCCGCAGTTATTGGCTGAAAAATTCAGGCACGAAAAAAAGCCCCAGTAGTTTTTTCTTAACTACTGAGGCTTTCGTCTCTTTCTTGTATTCAGTTATCTATGCCTTCTTTCATCAGCATAATCATTGTATCAGGATAAAGTTCACAAAGTATCCGCAATACGTTCCCATAAGTTCATGTCATTATTAGAATCGTACATATTTCAGTGTAAAAAGTTCACTATTCAAATTCTGATTATTTATAGTTAATATGTTCTATCAAAATGACTATTTTCTTTTTCATTATTTAATTTAACAAAACAATTCCTATGCCAAAAGGCGGAGTTCACTTTACATTTTCCCCACTAAAGCTGAACAAGTCGAACTCTGTATATGATATTATCGTATACAGGAATATGTTTTGTTTGGTGTATCGAAGAAAATAAAAGTAACGGCATTGTATGTTACGAAAGTGATATACAGTGTCGTTATTTTTATGCTATAATGCGGATATGAATTTAACAAATCGGAATTGTGCGCCCAGACAAGGGCGAGTAGTCTAGCAGGTGGAATGCCTGTCTGGTAAGGTCTAACCAACCGCCAGTAGCGAGTCTTGGGTGACTGCCAGTAATGGTAGTTGCTAAGCGTAGACAGCGAGAAAATAGAGAGTGTGATTGAGCCTCGAAATTTTGATATCTAGAAGGCTGACGTTTTAATTCCAGCGGAAAGCAACACAAACCAAATCGTCATGGTAATCTGTGTTTTCCACTTTCCCTGAAGCATCAGAAGCAGCGGCGTGACCGGGCTGTTGCCCAGATCGGTGACGATTCCCTTCTTGACATCGCGCAGATATTCCTCATATGTCATGATATGATCCATCTTGATTCCTCCTGTTTATAGCCTTGGTCAGTAGTTTGATACTATGTACGAACTTTCTGCGTACTTGCTTTCGTTTTCGGATACCGTACAATATTTATACAATGAATCGTCAAGAGAGGAGGCAACAAGGTGACTTCTTTAACCATAGAACAAAAAAGAGTGGACATATACCCAAGCGCAAAGCCGGGCAGCCCAGTTATCTATCTCAACACCTTTTCCAATGCCGTTAACAGTGTGTATAAAAACCTGATGGCGCTCGGCTGCCCAGATTTCTGTCTGGTGGCGGTCAGTAATCTGAAATGGGATCATGACATGACACCGTGGTATATGGGGCCGATCTCTAAACACGATACGCCCTGCACCGGGGGTGCGGATGATTACCTGAAACTGCTTCTGGATGAAATTATGCCGGAAGCGGAAGCGCTCCTTCCCGGTGCGCCCGCCTGGCGGGGCCTCGCCGGTTACTCGCTGGCTGGGCTGTTCGCCCTCTACGCTCTCTACCAAACGGATGTGTTTGCCCGCGCAGCGAGTATGTCAGGTTCCTTCTGGTTTGAGGGCATCATGGAATATGTGTGCTCCCATGAGATGAAGCGCAAACCTGACTGTCTGTATTTTTCTCTCGGAGACAAGGAGAGCTCCACCGATAATCCGATTTTGAACGTTGTGCAGCAGAATACGCAGGAGATAGAAACACTGTGCCACGGGAAAGGCATCGAAACCACCTTCGTACTGAACAGTGGCAGCCACTATCAGGCGTGCAACAAGCGCACAGCGGCTGGCATTCACTGGATATTAAATAGATAAACCGACAAGGAGATAAAACGATGGATACGATTTATTCGCTTTTTCAGAAAGTAGTTAAAGAACATGAAAATGCCCCGGCTATCATTGAAAACGACCGCGCCATGACTTTTGGAGAGCTGTCCAACATGGTAGATATGATCACGTGCAGCTTTCCGCAGGAAGTACACAGCATCGGCATCGTCATGCGTCACCGAACCGAGATGATTGCCTCGATTCTGGCGGTACTCAAATGCGGCGGCCAATATGTCCCAGCCGAGCCGGATTTTCCCACCGGGCGCATCCATGACATGATGACCGAGGCACAGGTGGATTTTGTGCTGACGGAACACGCCTTTGCGCCCAAACTGAGCAGTTTCCCCATCCGCTATACAGATTGTGAGATCTGCGGCGTGGAGACGCCCTCCTGGAAGCGCAACGCCATCGAAGACCCGGAACGCCCCGCCTATGTGCTGTATACGTCAGGTACCACCGGGCGGCCCAAAGGTGTCTGTGTCACCAACCGCAATGTTTGCCATTATGTCCGTGCCTTTGCCAACGAGTTCCATCCCGGCCCCGGTGATGTCATGCTGCAATATTCCGTCTGTTCTTTTGACATCTTTGTGGAGGAAGTGTTCACCAGTCTGCTGAATGGTGCCGCTCTGGCCATCCCCGCTGACGAGGATAAGGCCGACATCCATGCGTTGATGGCTTTTGTGGAACGTCACCATGTGACTATGATCAGCGGCTTTCCGTATCTGCTGGCAGAAATGAACCACCTGTCTGTCATTCCGTCCTCTCTGCGGCTGCTTATCAGCGGCGGCGATGTGTTGCGGGGCGTTTATGTGGATCACCTGCTGAACAAAGCAGAGGTTTACAACACCTACGGCCCCTCCGAGACAACGGTCTGCGCCTCCTATTACCGTTGTAATAGTGGAACTGTGCTGGAGGACGGTACCTATCCCATCGGTCATCCTGTACTAGGTGCGCAGATCAGGATTCTGGATCAGTCTGGCAACGAGGTTGCCAAAGGGCAGACGGGTGAGATTTGCATTTATGGCGGCGGTGTATCTCTGGGCTACATTGGCGACCATGCCGAGGAAAACAGCGCTTTTGAGCGGCAGCCGGACGGTAGCACCATGTACCGCAGCGGCGATTTGGGCTATATCCTGCCGAATGGCAACATTGCATTCCTGCACCGCAAGGACGACCAGATCATGATTTACGGCAAGCGGGTGGAACTTGCCGAGGTGGAGTCCCGGCTCTATCGGTGCAAGGATGTGCAGCAGGCTATTGTCCGGGCTTTTACAGACGAGGATGGACTGTCCTATATGACCGCCTATGTGGTGCCTTCCGACAATAAGCTGAAAGTCTCGGAAGTAAAAAAAGAACTGTCTGAAAATCTGACTTCCTTTATGATCCCAGAGTTCTTTGTGAAGATGAAGCAGATTCCTTTGAATGTCAACGGTAAGCCGGATGTGTCGAAACTGCCGGTGGTAATGAAAGCGGGGGCATTATAATGGAGATTCAGATCCGGCAGGCCACGATCCAGGACCTGAATGTATTGATGCAATGGCGAATGGAAGTCTTGCATGAGGTATTCTCCATCCCCTCGGAGCGGTCTGTAACAGAGCTGGAATCGGAAAATCGCCGCTACTATCAAACAGAACTGCCGCAGGGCGGACATATTGCCTGCTTTGCCTACGTAGGGGAGGAAATCGTCGGCTGCGGCGGGATATGCCTCTATCATGAGATGCCCTCACCGGACAATCTAAACGGGAAATGTGCCTACCTGATGAACATTTATACCCGGCCGCAGTTTCGCGGACACGGCATAGGGAACAGAATCGTCAGGTGGCTTGTAGAGCAGGCTCGTCAGCGGCATATTTCAAAAATATATCTTGAAACCTCAGACAAAGGCAGGCCGCTGTATCAAACAATCGGTTTTGCCGATATGAAGGATATGATGAAACTGTCCCGTGAAAAATAAGCAAAATCAAAGGAGCATACATACAATGGAGCCAATCATCTGAAACGTTGAAGTAAAAAGCGTCCTCACAAAATCCAATTTGCCTGTGAGTGATTATTATTCGGTCAATCCTTATGTGGGCTGTGGCCACGGCTGCAAATATTGCTACGCATCTTTTATGAAGCGTTTTACCAATCACCCGGAGCCCTGGGGAGAGTTCATAGACGTTAAATTTTGGCCGGAAATCAAACACCCGGAGCGGTATGCAGGGAAAGAACTGTTTCTCTGTTACGTGACCGACCCATATCAGCCGCTGGAGGAAACCGCCTGCCGCACCCGCGCCATTTTAGAGCAGATGCAGGGCAGCGGATGTAGCCTCAGTATTGCTACCAAGTCTGACCTGGTGCTGCGTGACCTTGACCTCATTAAAACATTCCCCAATGCGCGGGTATCCTGGTCGATCAAACACACTGGACGAAGATTTTCGCGCTGATATGGACAATGCAGTGAGCATTGAGCGGCGGCTGGCCGCTATGAAAGCATTCCATGATGCTGGTGTGCGCACCACCTGCTTTATCTCGCCGATTTTCCCCGGCCTCACCGACCTGCCCTCCATCATCCACCGGGCGAAGAATCAATGTAATTTGGTCTGGCTGGAAAACCTAAACTTGCGGGGCGGTTATAAGAAAACGATTTTTGACTATATAACGGAAAAACATCCAGACCTGCTGCCGCTGTACGATACCATTTACAATAAAAAAGAACGCAGCTACTGGTCAATGCTGGATGCGCAGATGCGGCAGTTTTGCCAAGAGGAAGGGCTACTGTATGTCCGGGATGATGATTCCATCAAACGCCCGTTCAACGATCCGCCTATCGTGGTCAATTATTTTTTCCACGAAGAGATTATCCCTCGGCCAAAATGCAGAAGAACAGGTAATCAAAACTATATAGTAACATGCAGAAAGCTAGAAGTTGTAGAGGTGAGGTTATGAAACGCGCAGAATTAGAATCATTTATAATGGAGACATATAACGCTGAGACAGATTATCCGTGGCTCAAATATCCGAATTATGAGGTGTTCCGGCATTGTAATAATCGGAAGTGGTTTGCTCTGATTATGGATGTACCAAAGAACAAGCTGGGGCTGCAAGGCGAAGAAATGCTGAAAGTGGTCGATTTCAAATGTGACCCAATTCTGATTGGCACACTACGAGAGGAACCCGGCTTCTTCCCGGCGTATCACATGAGCAAGGATAGCTGGATTACTGTTGCACTGGATGGCAGCGTATCAGATGACAAAACCAAAATGTTGCTTGATATGAGTTATGAAGCAACGATACCCAAAACATGCAAAAAGAGATACTGACAAATTCAAGTT